>CAZBSJ010000016.1:0-15370 GCA_964494165.1 uncultured Nitrospiraceae bacterium | reverse complement strand
ATATTAAAAAAACTTGAGGGCTGGGGACTTAAGGCAAATGTTTCCAAAGGAACCGAAAGGATTGTAATAGGAGTTATAGGAGATACATCAAGGATTACTGAGGATGAAGAGAATTCTGTAAAGGTTATGAAGGGTGTTGAGGATGTAATGAGGATCCTCAAGCCTTATAAACTTGCAAGCAGGGATTTCAGGTCAAAAGACACTGCAATAAAGGTTAAAGGCAAGGTCATCGGCGGAAAAAAGATACAGGTAATTGCCGGGCCATGCGCAGTAGAAAACAAAACAATGATGATAAATATTGCTGCTAAGGTTAAGTCTGCCGGTGCAGCATTCATTCGCGGCGGGGCATTTAAGCCCAGGACATCTCCTTATTCTTTTCAGGGGTTGGGAGAAGAAGGGCTAAGATATCTTGCAGAGGCAAGCAGAAAGACAGGCCTGCCTGTTGTTACTGAGATAATGGACCCGAGGGACCTGGGCGTGATTCTGAAATATTCTGATGTCATACAGATAGGGACAAGGAACATGCAGAACTTCAGGCTGCTCCTTGAAGTCGGAATGTGCAAGAAACCAATTTTATTAAAGAGAGGACTTTCTGCAACGATAAAGGAATGGCTTATGGCAGCAGAGTATGTAATGTCAAAAGGCAATGAGCAGGTTATTTTATGCGAAAGAGGAATAAGGACTTTTGAGACAGCAACCAGAAATACGCTGGACCTTAGTGCTATCCCTGTCCTGAAGCAGATAACACATCTGCCTGTTATAGTTGACCCAAGCCATGGAGTTGGGAAATGGGATCTTGTTGCGCCAATGGCCAAGGCTGCGGTTGCAGCAGGGGCTGACGGCCTTTTGATTGAGGTACATACAAATCCTGAAGAGGCGGTTTCGGATGGTGAGCAGTCATTAAGGCCTGAGTTTTTCAAAAAATTGATGGCTGAATTAAAGCCTGTTGCAAGGGCTGTTGGAAGAGAAATATAGGTATTTAAAGTAATTAACTAAATAATGCAGACATTGCTCCAAAATTTATTTAAATCGATAATTTATTAAAATTATCCTGATGAGCTGTTCAGGAAAAATTTATAGCTTAACTATTTGTTTAAAGTAAGTAGAGGTATCGAAAAATAAATTTTTTCACAATATCTGCATTATTGCAATATAATTTAAGATTAATCAAAATAGTAAATTCAATCTATAGCGCCTTGGGACTTGTATTATGGCAAAGATATTTTTTGATAAAGTTACTATTATCGGCGTTGGGCTGATCGGCGCTTCTCTGGCATTGGCCCTGAAAAAAAACAGGCTCTGCAATTACATAATCGGCTACGGACGCACAGAAAATAATCTCAGACGGGCTAAGGGGAAAAAGATAATTGATTCATTCAGGCTTGACCTGAATGAGGCATGCGCTGATTCTGACCTTATCGTATTTTCTTCGCCTGTTGGCTCATTCGTGAACACTGCAAAAAAGATAAGAAGTTCATTGAAAAGCGGTGCGATTGTTACCGATGTCGGCAGTATTAAAGGAAAGATGGTTAAAGAGGTTGAATCACTTATGCCAGAGGGCGTTAACTTTGTGGGCGCCCATCCAATAGCAGGCAGCGAAAAAACCGGGATAGATACCGCGTCAGCAGGCCTCTTCTCAGGCGCGAGATGCATATTAACGCCGACTGAAAAAACTGATAAAAGTTCATTCAGGAAGATTTTTGGTTTATGGAAGAAGATCGGAACTTCAGTCATAGTTATGAGCCCTGCAGAGCATGATATAGTTTATGGCGCAGTAAGCCATTTCCCTCATGTTGTTGCTTATACGATTATGAATACCGTGGCTGGTGTAAATAAGTCTTATCTGAAATTTGCCGGCCAGGGCTTTAAGGATACCACAAGGATTGCGTCAAGCTCTCCGGATCTGTGGCGAGACATATGCCTTATGAACAGGAAGAATATCATCGAGTTTATAAATGAGTTCAGGAAAAACCTCAGTGAGCTTTCAGGCCATTTAAAGAGGCAGGATGCGGATGCAATTCATAAACTATTCAAAAAGGCCAAGGCGCTAAGGGAAAATGTCAAATAAGATAGAGCTAAAAAAAATTAAAAAATTAAAGGGTGAGATTATCCCCCCGCCGGACAAGTCCATATCGCACAGGGCAGTGATGTTTGCCTCTCTGGCGCAGGGCAAAAGCATTGTGAGAAATTTCCTTAAGGCGGAAGACCCGATAAGCACGATGAAGGCAATGAGAATGCTCGGGATAAACATAGAAGAGAAAAAGGCAAAAAAATCATCTAATGAATTAATAATCCATGGAAATGGGCTTAACGGACTGAAAGAGCCTTTTGATGTTGTAGACTGCGGGAATTCAGGGACAACTATAAGGCTGTTATCAGGGATACTTGCAGGGAATCCTTTTTTCTCTGCGCTTACAGGGGATAATTCTCTGAAACAGAGGCCTATGGCAAGGGTAATTAAACCGTTAAAAGAGATGGGAGCGCATATTTCAGGACGGGATGGAGACAGATATCTGCCGATTGCAATAAAGGGAGGCGCTCTGAAGGCAATCAATTATGATATGCCTGTTGCATCAGCTCAGGTCAAATCATGCCTTATTCTTGCAGGGATGTATGCTGACGGAACTACTGTCATCACTGAACCATACAAGTCGCGCGATCATACAGAGCGGATGCTTAAATCAATGGGAGCAGAGCTTGAAGATGATGCCCTTACTGTAAAGGTTAGGGGTTACCCCCCTACATCCCCCCTTAGTAAGGGGGGAATTAAAGGGGGGGTAAACCCACTCGATATAACCATTCCGGCTGATTTTTCCTCTGCAGCATTTTTTATCGCAGGCGCATTGATGGTTCCTGGCTCAGAGATATATGCAAAGAATGTCGGCATAAATCCGACAAGAACAGGATTGCTTAATGTTCTGAAGGACATGGGCGCATATTTCAAAATCGAAAATATGAGAGAAGTATCAGGCGAGCCGGTCGCAGATATTTTGTGCAAAACTTCCGGGAATCTTAACGCTGTTAAAATAGACAAGAAGCTTATGCCTTCTTTAATAGATGAGTTCCCTATACTCTGCATTCTTGCAACCCAGGCAGAGGGGATTACTGAGATTAGGGGGGCAGAAGAATTAAGGGTAAAGGAATCAGACAGGATAAAAGCAATGGCATTGGGCCTGAGCAAAATGGGGGTTGAGTTTGAGGAATTCAGCGATGGTTTAAGCATTAAGGGTAAGACGCTGCTTAAGGGTGCTGTCATAGACAGCCATGAAGACCACAGAATCGCAATGGCGTTCTCAATTGCCTCATTGATCGCAAAGGGCAAGACAACAATAAAAGGCATTTCCTCTGTGAATATATCCTTCCCGGGATTCTTTGAGACCCTCAGGAAGCTTGGCAAATAGCTCTATGGGAAAGGTTGTTGCGATAGACGGCCCTTCAGGGGCAGGTAAGAGCACAATTGCAAAAGAACTGGCAAAGAGACTTGGCTTTAAATATCTTGATACAGGCGCGCTTTACAGGGCAGTCGCGCTTGCATTAAGAGAAAAGGGCATATCAGAAGAAGATAAAGACGAGGCCTTAAAAACAGTGATAAACAAAACCGAGATTAAGTTTAAGGATGGCAGCATTTTTTTAAATGGGAAAGACGTTTCTGAAGATATAAGGTCTACTGATATAGGACACTATTCTTCTGTTTTTTCTGCAAGAAAGGTTGTCAGGGACTTTCTTCTTCATGCCCAGAGAGAAGCTGCCAAAAATGATGACCTCGTTGCTGAGGGAAGGGATATGACTACGGTTGTATTTCCAGATGCATGGAAAAAATTTTTTCTTGATGCATCAACAGATGAACGGGCTAAAAGGCGGTATCTCCAGTTAAAAGAACAGAGGCCTGATGCGACTGAAGAAGATGCGAGAAAAGATGTTGTGGATCGGGATTTAAGAGACTCCAGCCGGGCAATCGCTCCCTTAAGGAAAGCAGAGGATGCTGTTCTCATAAATTCATCAGAAATGTCGGTTAATGAGGTTCTGGATAATATTATTAAAATAGTAAGGTCCGGAAATTGAGTCCAGGATATATTTTTTTTAGCTCTCTGTTTTTTGTTATCTTTAAGCTGTTTTTCAGGTTCGAGGTTATCGGCAGGGAAAATATCCCTGAAAAAGGCGGGGTGATTGTTGCTGCGAATCACGTCAGCTATCTTGACCCTTTGGTTTTAGGCAGTGCAGTCAGAAAAAGACAGGCAAGATTTATGGCGCGAAGCGGCCTGTTCAAAATACCTCTGGTAGGAAGCTTTGTCAGCGCCTTTTCTTTCCCTGTTGATAGGGATAAGCCGTCTCCCTCAACAATTAAGCATGCAGTCAGATTATTAAAGAAAGGCGAGGTAATAGTCATATTCCCAGAGGGCGGGCGAAGTCAGAACGGGGATATCATGGAATCAAGAAGGGGTTTTGGTTTAATAGCTGCAATGTCAGGCGCAAAGGTGGTCCCAACATATATTGATGGTACTTATAAGGCATTTCCCCAGGGAGCAAGATTTATACGGCCTGCAAGAATAAGGGTGGTTTTCGGAGACCCAATTGACGTAAAGGATAAAAATACAGACAAGGGGTTCCAGGAGCGTTTTGGCGGAGAAGTAATGGATGCTATTAAAGGCCTGAAGTCGAAAGTAATCAAATAATGCAGTCATGGAAATAATCGTAGCTAAGACAGCCGGATTTTGTTTTGGCGTTAAAAGAGCGATAGACATAGCCTTTGGATTGGCTGAAAAGAAGCAGAAAGGCATATTTACGCTTGGGCCGATAATACATAATCCGCAGGTCATCGAAAAGCTTAGAGAGAAAGATATCTCGCCAATCGAAGATTTAAGCGTAGAGGGCATAGAGACCATCATAATCAGGACTCACGGCGTCCCGGTCCAGGTTATGCAGGAGATCTCAAATGCAGGCTATGAGATAATCGATGCAACATGTCCGTTTGTGAAAAATGCTCAGCATTATGCTAAACTTCTTAAGGAAGAGGGGTACCAGGTAATAATACTGGGGGACAGGATGCATCCGGAAGTCCAGGGCATAATGAGTTATGCGGGTGAAGACGTCATCGTTGTCAACGGCAACGAGCCTTTGCCAAAGATTAAGCGTAACGTAGGAATCGTGGTCCAGACCACTCAACCGATAGATGCACTAAAAAAACTGGTTGGGGATGTTTTAGATAAAGCAAATGAAGTAAAGGTTTATAATACGATATGTAACTCTACGGCTCTCAGGCTTAAGGAAACAGAGGAGATGGCAAGAGAAGCTGATGTCATGCTGGTAGTAGGAGGCAAAAACAGCGCGAATACGACCCAGCTTGCAAATCTGTGCAGGTCATTGTCTGTAGTGACTTATCACATAGAGACAGCAGAAGAAATAAGGCCTGAATGGTTTAAGGGCACAGAGAAGATCGGAATAACCGCAGGGGCATCAACCCCTGACTGGATAATAAAAGAAGTAGAAAAAAAGATCAGAACTATAGGAGGATAAAAGGGTGATGGAGACAAGAAACAATGAGATGGAAAAGCTCTATGCGGAAACGTTTCAGAGAATCGAGGAAGGTTCGGTATTAAAATGCAGGGTGGTGATTATAAAACAGGACGGGATTATTGTTGATGTTGGCTATAAATCCGACGGTTTTATTCCGATAGAGGATTTTACGCCCGAAGAACTTACAGCGCTTCGCGAAGGAGACATTATAGAGGTTTATGTAGAAAAGATGAGAGATGCCAGAGGCATGATCAACCTTTCGAAGAGGGCTGCATCAAAGATTAAGGCATGGGATATGCTCGAATCAGCGGCGCAGAGCGGCGCTACGGTGGAAGGGGTGATCTCAGGGAAGACAAAGGGCGGTCTTTCTGTTGACATTATGGGCGTGACTGCATTTTTGCCGGGCTCTCAGATAGACATAAAGAATGTTAAGGACCTGGACAGTCTTATCAATAAGAAGGCATTATTTAAAGTTCTGAAAATAAACAGCAAGAGGTCAAGCGTAATAGTTTCCAGAAGGGCAATCCTTGAGGAAGAAAGGCAAAAGAAACAGGCAGAAACACTGACAAGGATAAAAGAAGGCGCAACTATGAGCGGAGTCGTAAAAAATATTACTGATTACGGCGTGTTTGTCGACCTTGGTGGGATTGACGGCCTGCTTCATATATCTGATATCTCATGGGGCAGAATAACTCATCCGTCAGAAGTTTTTGCTGTCGGCGAAGAAGTTGACGTCATTATATTGAAATACGATGCGGAACAAAAGAGAGTCACCTTAGGGTATAAGCAGAAGAAGCCGGATCCATGGAACACTATTGACGAAAAATATCCTGTCGGTAAAAAAATACGCGGAAAGGTTGTGAGCATAACAGAATACGGGGCATTCATTGAGATCGAAGAGGGACTCGAGGGCCTTGTTCACATATCAGAGCTTGACTGGTTACCAAAGCCAAAGCATCCCTCAAAATACCTTTCTATAGGAGAGACCGTTGAAGCGGTTATTCTTAAGGTAGACAAGAACGAACGCCGTATATCATTAAGCGTAAAACAGCTTAAGCCAAGCCCGTGGGAGCTTATTACTCAGCGGTATGCTCCCGGCCAGAAGATATCCGGAAAAGTAAAGAGCATAACTGATTTTGGTATTTTTGTCGGACTTCCAGAGGGGATAGACGGGTTGATACACATATCCGACATATCATGGACCAAACACATAAAGCATCCCTCAGAGGTTGTAAAAAAAGGGCAAAAGATAGACGCAGTGGTCCTGAGCATCGAACCCGACAAGGAAAGAATTGCTTTGGGACTGAAGCAGCTTACCTCTGATCCCTGGCTGAGTGAGATCCCGCAAAAATATAAGCTAGGGGATATCGTAAAAAGCAAAGTTCTGAGATTAACGGATTTCGGGATATTTGTGGAGATAGAAGGCGAGGTTGAAGGTCTGATTTATTCTTCAGAGGTCATAAACACAGAAGAGCCTTTAAAAGAAGGAGACACTGTTACTACAAGAATTATCAAGATTGATCCTGAGGAAAAAAAGATCGGACTGAGCATGAAAAATATAAAATCGGAGACTGAATGAAAAAGGTCTGCATAGTTCTCTCTATATTCATGGTATTGCTGATAGTGATAAGTGTGATCTTTGCCATGTTCCAGAAAAATATTCCCCTTACTGAAAAAGTTGCTATCGTTCGGATTGAGGGGCCAATTTTCGACTCGGGGAATGTTATCAGTGAGATAAAAGAATATGTAAAAGACCAGTCAATAAAGGCCCTTATCCTTCGCGTGGACAGCCCCGGCGGTGCTGTTGCCCCATGCCAGGAGATATATGAGGAGATAAAGAAGGCTGCTGCTAAGAAGAAAGTTGTTGTTTCGATGGGCTCTGTTGCAGCATCAGGCGGCTATTATGTGTCTGCTCCTGCGGACAGGATAGTTGCCAATCCCGGAACCTTAACAGGGTCCATTGGCGTTATTATGGAAATACCAAATGTCGAAGGGCTGATGGATAAGATAGGAATAAAGACTGAGGTGATTAAAACAGGAAGACATAAAGACATGGCTTCTGTATTCAGGAAGCTAGGGAAAGAAGAGAGAGATATCCTGCAAAGCGTATTGGACGATGTACATGAGCAGTTTATTAAGGCAGTTTCAGAGGCAAGGAAAATGCCTGTTGAAGTAGTAAGGGAACTGGCTGACGGCAGAGTATTCACAGGCAGACAGGCGATCGACGCAGGGCTGGTTGATGAGCTTGGGAACCTCGAGGATGCCATTAATATCGCTGCAAAGCTTGCCGGAATAACAGGAGAGCCTCACGTTGTAAGCAAGAAAGAAAAATTTTCGATAATCGACATCTTAAAAGGCAAATTCCCCACGCAATTGACAGATATAGTTCCCTCAGTTAAGGTGAAGTATCTTTTCGCCCCTTAAATTCTTCAGTAGTCAGAAAAATCTAAAATTAGGCATGAAGCTTTTAAGTTTTTGTATGGCAGGATTGTCTTTCGGCAATATTAAACTGCCTTTTTATTCAATTAAAGGGTTTGAATATAGAGAATGTTTTAATCAAATTCAACTTCCGTGGCAGTCTTCAGTACTGCCACTCAGCAGTGTAGACCCGTGAATCTTGCCTCAATCCAGTCCTGCCATACAAAGAATTGGGTGTCCAAATTTTGGATACTATCTTAATAGTCTTACATCTGGCAAAATATCCCCTCTGTTTTTATAATAAGGCATGAAAAAGCGATGTTCATTCCTGAAAAACAAAAATCCTGTTAAGCTTTTAAGGGGTATCTCTTATAAAAAGAAATACGGCAGGAATCGGGCCAGAACAAGGGGAGGATAACAAATTGGATATTATCACCTCGCACATTAATGCAGATTTTGATTCCATGGCCTCCATGGTCGCTGCCAAAAAGCTTT
This sequence comes from uncultured Nitrospiraceae bacterium, assembly GCA_964494165.1. Taxonomy (GTDB): domain Bacteria; phylum Nitrospirota; class Thermodesulfovibrionia; order Thermodesulfovibrionales; family UBA1546; genus CAZBSJ01. The sequence goes on along the minus strand of CAZBSJ010000016.1, from coordinate 6,943 downwards.
ATCCTGATGCAGAGATAGTTTTTGCAGGCTCTCAGGAAAAAAAACTGAGAGATTTTATTGAGGCATTTAAGCCTGTAGAAATAAAACGGATTAAAGAGATTGATTTATCAAAAGTTAGCAGGCTGATAATTGTCGATACTAAAAATCCTGACCGGATAGGGCAGTTTTCCGAGCTAATCTCAAAAAAAGATGTCGAGATCCATATTTATGATCACCATCCTTTTGCAGAAAATGATATAAGGGGACGGATTGAGATAATAGAGGAGGTCGGCGCAACAGCAACCATATTCTCTGAGATATTAAAGGAGAGAAACCTGCCGCCATCGCCTATGGAGGCAACCATACTATGTCTCGGTATTTACGAAGAAACCGGTTCGCTGCTTTTTCCTTCGACAACAGAGAGAGAACTGCTTGCAGTAGCTTATCTTATCAAGCGCGGAGCAAATCTCAATATAGTATCATCATTCCTGAGATTGGAACTTAGCGCTGAAGAACTTGCACTTCTTAATGAGCTTGTCCAGTCTTCAAAGGAGATGGTAGTTGAAGGCATAAGAGTAAGGATTGCAAAGGCTTCGCGCGAAAGCTATTTCGGCGACGCAGCCCATCTTGCTCACAGAATAATGGAGATGGAAGACTGCGATGCCTTATTTGTCCTGCTTAGGATGGAAGGGAAAATCCTTATTGTTGCAAGGAGCAGGGCTCCTGAGCTTAACGTAGCAGATGTGGCAAAGGAATTTGGCGGTGGGGGGCATCCCACGGCGGCTGCAGCTACTGTTAAGGAGGCTTCATTAGAGATAATAGAAGAAAGAATCAAAGGGCTGGTACAGGACAACGTAAAGCCGGGCAAATGCGCATCTGATGTTATGACAAGCCCTGTTATTACTGCGGAATGGGATAATACCATTCAAGAGGTTGAGGCCATGATGACAAGGTATGGGATAAATGCCCTGCCGGTCACAAAGAACTCAAAATATAAGGGCCTGATATCAAGAGAGATAATTGAAAAGGCCATCTTCCATGGATTTGGGAAGAACAAGGCAATAGACTTTTGCACTACAGATGCAGCAACCGTTCCCCCGAATGAATCCATAAGGGACATAGAGCAGATAATGATAGAGCAGAATCAAAGGTTTATGCCGGTAATAAAAAATGAAAGCGTAATAGGAGCAATAACAAGGACAGATCTCCTAAGGACTTTATATGAAGAATTTTTAAGAAGGAGCAAACTAGAGAAATCCGAAATCAGAGAGAGACCTTCCATAGGAAGAAACATTGCATCCTGGCTTAAAGAGAAATTTCCCAATAAACTGTATTCTCTGCTCAGGCTTGCAGGAACTACGGCTGATGAACTTGGCATTAATGCGTATCTTGTCGGCGGTTCTGTAAGAGACCTGCTCAGGGGAGAATCAAATCTGGATATTGATATAGTTGTTGAAGGAGACGGTATAGCTTTTGCAAAGTTATTTGGGGAGAAATTGGACGCAAAGGTCAGGACCCATGAAAGATTCGGCACCGCCAAGATAATAAAGGATAACCTGAAACTGGATGTGGCAACTTCGAGGACTGAATATTATGAGTCCCCGGCATCATTGCCAAAAGTGGAGACATCGTCTGTAAAAAAAGACCTCTACAGGAGAGATTTTACAATAAATACCCTGGCGGTAAAGCTTAACCTTAAGGACTTCGGTGCGTTGATAGATTTTTTCGGCGCTCAGCGGGATCTGAACGAAAAGACTATAAGGGTTATTCATAATTTAAGTTTTATAGAGGACCCCACAAGGGCATTCCGGGCTGTAAGATTTTCCGAGAGATTCGGATTCAAGCTCAGCAAGCACACAGAGAATCTGATTAAATCAGCTGTAAAGATGAATCTGTTCGACAGGCTCTCCGGTACAAGACTGTACGATGAACTATTGCTGACATTTAATGAGACAGACACAGTAAAGACCCTTAAAAAGCTTGCCGAGTTTGATTTATTGAAAGTAATTCATCCGAACCTCGCATTTGACGCTGACCTGGAATCAGCACTTAATTCATTGTCTGAAACGCTTGCATGGTTTAATCTCCTTTTTCTTGAAGAAAAACCTGACAGAGGAGTGCTGTATCTTATGACACTGCTGTCCGGCCTTGATGATGAATCAAAACGGGCTGCCCTAAAAAGATTAGCGACCCCCTCTAAGGTAGGAGAAATGATAATAAAAAACATGGGACAGGCAGCTGAAATAATCCGCAAGCTGCAATTAAAAGACCCTGTTAAATTGTATCACCTTCTTAATGGCATTCCGCTGGAGACGCTTTTATTTTCAATGGCTATGACTAAGGACAAGCAAAAACAGAAGGCAATATCTCATTATCTGATTGACCTTAGAAATATTAAGCCTGTTTTAAAAGGAAGCGACCTGAGAAAAATAGGTATTCAGCCAGGTCCGGTCTATTCAAAACTGCTTGGAGATCTCCATGACGAAAAGCTAAGAGGGACCCTTATAAACAAAGAAGATGAGGAGACATTTATTAAAAAGAAGTATGAAGAAACGAGGAACAAGGGAGCAAATAAATGAAGATATGCGCATTATGTAAAAAAGAGATCGAGATTGACAAGTTTTTTTCACGGAAAAGCCTCTGTCCGAAATGCAGTGGAGATTTGTATATATGCCTGAACTGCAAATTTTATTCAATTACATCACATAACAAATGCCTTGAATCAAAGGCAGAGTTTCAGCGTACAAGAGACAAGGCAAATTTTTGTGATTATTTTGTATTCCTGGAAAGTACAGCAAGCTCAAAAAAAGACACTGAACTCAAAGATGCAAGAAAAAACTTCGAGGATTTGTTTAAAAAATAACACGAGTAGCTTTGTTGTATACCTAAAAATTGCGGCTGATATTATTTTATTTCGTCTTTAAAGGCCTTGCCTGCTGTAAACTTTGGAACCTTAGAAGCAGGGATGTTTATTGCCTGCCCGGTCCTTGGATTTCTGCCCTTTCTGGATTTGCGCTTTATTGCAGAAAAAGTCCCAAAGCCCACAATCGTGACTTTCTGACCCTTTTTGAGTGATATCTTAATCGCATTTAAGGTTGAATCAAATGCTCTTGATGCCTGAGCCTTACTAAGCCCTGCGCCAGAAGCTATCTTATCTATAAGCTCAGCTTTAGTCATGATTCTCCTCTTTCAATAAAAAGACTGGAATAGTTATAAAACTATCAGGTAGAGCATATTTTGTCAAGGCAAAAACTTTTTTTCAGAATTGGATTACATATCCATTATCTTTTTTCTTAATATCAGGAGCTCAAATGCCAAAGATGCGATAGCAGTCAGTTTATGCAGATAATTTATGTTTGCATCAAGGACAGCCTCATTGCCATTGTCAGCATATAGCACTGCGATTGTCCTTTCTCTGATGCTGATCGGTATCGCAACACAATCCTGAGGTGTTCCTGATGTAATTTTTATCAATTCGTCATTTCCTGGAATTTTGAGAATAGGGCCCCTGTAATAGGCTTTTCTTGAGAGCACGTCATTAAAGATTGAAGGAATTGCCAGATTAATGTCGAATCCTTCCAGATTAAGTCCCTTTGATTTCCATCCGGAGATGGCATTTCCTTTAATAACAAACAGGCCGATCCTTTTGGCGATCTTCTGTGCCTCGCTTATCAGTAACCCGGCTATGTCTTCTTTTTCTTTTACATTTGCAAAGGCATCTTTCATCCTGGTTAGTTCTTCTGAGTCAGAGGGGGTTATCTTTTTGTCTTCTTCGAAACGATCGAAGATGCTTATATAGCGCAGATCTCTTTTAACGTTATAATATTTTTCAAGCGCATATAATATCCTTAGTTCTGATGCGACATGCGGTATTATGTCAAAACCGCTTACAAAGCGGAACTCATCGACAAAGCTGACATTTTTAGGGTCCAGCATTGCAACGTGAAGCCTGTTCTTATCCTTTTTGAACGGGATAGCCTTATATTTTTCAGCCATTTCCTTGCTTATGGCCTTGATGGTTTCCTCATCTATATTAGTTAATTTTGATGATTCGACCATAGGCAGTTTAAGATGATTGCTTAAAAATTTTGTGAACTCATCCTCTGTGAGAATCCCAAGTTCAACAATATTTGTTCCGATCCGTCCCCCGAAGATGACCTGTCTGTCAAGGGCAAGCTTTAGATGTTCTCTTGTGATAAGTCCTTCTTTAACCAGTATTTCGCCTAGCCTCATAAGACTTATTTTATACCATATTTAGAGAGCCTGTGTCTTAATGAGCGAAAAGAAAGGTTCAGGAGTTTCGCTGCCTCGGTTCTGTTGCCATTGGTCAATTTAAGCGCATTAAGCAGGTAGTTTTTCTCTATGCCCTGAATGATTTGATCCAGGTCAACACCAGACAGCGTCAAATCAGGGGAAGGTATTTTGCTCTCAGAAGATCTGAAAATCTCCTGAGGTATGTCATTAACAGTTATATCCTCTTTGTCGGTAAGAAGCAGTATCCTCTCAATGAAATTTTCCAGCTCCCTGACATTGCCTTTCCACGGATATTCCTGAAAACTTTCCATTACCTCAGCAGAGAATTGTCTTTTGATATTTGAAAATTTTTTAGAAAAATGCTCGACAAGGAGGGGTATGTCCGCAGTTCTTTCTCTTAAAGGAGGTATATGTATAGGTACTACATTCAGCCTGTAATATAAATCCTCCCTGAATCTGCCTAACGTTATCATCTCATTTATGTCTTTGTTGGTTGCGGATATTATTCTGACATCCACTTTAATGTCAGTTGTGCCTCCAACCCTTCGGAAAGTGTTATTCTCGAGCACTCTCAATAGTTTTGCCTGGAGGTTGATTGACATCTCGCATATTTCGTCCAAAAAAACACTTCCGCCATCTGCAATCTCGAAAAGGCCCTGTTTGTTGTAAACTGCGCCGGTGAATGCACCTTTCATATGGCCAAAGAGCTCACTTTCGAGAAGACCTTCAGGGAATGTAGCGCAATTTATTGCAACCAGATTTTTGTCTTTTCTGGAACTGAGATTATGAATTGCAGTAGCAACCAGCTCTTTGCCGGTTCCACTTTCACCAGTCACGAGCACATTTGAGCTGCTTTGAGCAATCTTTGGGATAATATTTAAAATCTCCTGCATCTTTGGGCTTTTCCAGAAAATATTGCCAAGTTCTGAGGTTGTCTTGAACTTCTCACGCAAAATCGTGACCTCGGTTCGGAGTTTCCTTTTTTCAAGAGCCTTTTTTACTACAATCCGGATTTCATCAATCTTAAAGGGCTTATGGATATAATCATATGCCCCTAATTGCATGGCTTCCATTGCTGATTCAGTCGTGCCAAAAGCTGTGATCATAATTACTATGGTATCAGGAGAGAGTTCTTTAACTTTTTTCAGAATATCGAAACCGCTGAATTTGGGCATCTTAAGGTCAGTGATAACCATATCGAATATGTCATTATTCAGCTGATTTATGCCATCAATGCTGTCTGTGGCTGCTGTGACCTCATAGCCCTCTCCCTCGAGAAGAATCCTTAAGACCTCCCTCATATTTTTCTCGTCTTCAACTATTAATATTTTTCTTTTATTGAGATTTTCCATTAGTGTTTGGCAGGATGATCTTAAAGGTTGTGCCTCCGCCAGGCTTGCTAATTATGTTGATCTTGCCGTTATGCTCCTCAATAATTCTGTAGGCAATGGACAGTCCTAATCCTGTGCCTTCTTCTTTAGTAGTGAAGAAAGGGTAAAATATCTTTCCAATTGCTTCCTCTGGTATGCCGTCACCGGAATCCTGAAAGACAATTTCAATATAATCAACTTCTTTTCTAGCGCTTACCCTGAGTTCACCTCCAGAAGTCATTGCCTCTATAGCATTCATTCCAAGATTCCAAAAAACCTGTTGAAGCTTTTGAGGGTCGGCGTTGATATTTAAATCACCCTCAAAGTTTTTTTTAATAGAAATGTCTGTTTTTGTTACTGCCATATTTTTTAGCAGGTCAAGTGTGTCATTCAGTACAGGATTAAGATTAAAGCATCTGAAATCAGGCTTCTTAGGCCGGGAATAATTCAGAAAGTCTGTAATTATCTTATTCAGCCTGTCCATTTCTTTTAAAGCTATATCCATAAGTTTTTCTTTATGCGTGTGAATTAGTTTTCCCTCTTTGAGCATTTCTATTGAACCCTTAAGAGAAGCAATAGGGTTTCTGATTTCATGCGCAATATTGGCAGATAGTTCTCCTATAGTTGCGAACTTTTCTTTTTGCTTAATATCCTGTTCCATTTTTTTGAACTGAGTTATGTCCTGAAATATGCCGATGAAGCCTGTTCGATTATCTCGTGTATCCCTTAAGGTTGAAATCGTAAGCCCGATGATCCTGTCTCCTTCTTTGGGGTGTCTAATAGTATTTTCGGTGCGTTCGGTATTGTTTATGTGTTCGATAAAGGGAAAAATTGTTCTGATATTCATTCCTAAAGCAGCTTCTGATGAAAGCCCTGTTATGTTTGCAGCAGCTTTGTTAAAGATCATTACTGTTCCATCATTATCTGTCGTAAATATCCCGCTGGGAATATTCTCGATAAGTTCCTTATTGAAAAGGGCAAGCTCTTTCAGGGTAGCATCGGTCTGTTCGAGTTTTTTTGTGGTCTTTTCGAGCCTTGAAGATAGGTATCCGCTTAAAAAGGCCACAAGATATATCGCCGTTATGTGCGCAAATATGTTATAAAGAAAATCTTTTTCAGTAAGTGCTTTATCATATGTGATGGGAAGTATATTGTAATATTGCAGATCTATCATGATTCCATATGCAAGGCTGCTGAATGTTGCAATCACATAGCCTGCTTTTTTATTCAAGACAACGCTTGCGGATATTACTATTAACAGCAGGATGAAAGAGAACCAACTCTCAATGCCTCCTGTAAGATAGATAAGTGTATTAGCAGCCAGAACATCAATAAAGAGC
>CAZBSJ010000015.1:4867-16173 GCA_964494165.1 uncultured Nitrospiraceae bacterium | reverse complement strand
TCAACCCATGCAGTGCTCGCAATATCGAGATGAACCCACGGCGTCTTTTCAGCGAATTCGTACAGAAAATATGCAGCGGTAACAAGCGAGCCGGATTTCCCGCCGGTATTTTTAATATCAGCCGCATCGCTTTTAAGATATTCCTTGTACTCATCGTATAACGGCATTTCCCAGACGCGTTCGTTGGTGTTTTCAGATGATCTTTTTACCTTTTCCAGCAATGACCTGTCATTTCCCATCATTGCTATTGCTTCATTTCCCAGAGCAACAGTACAAGCGCCTGTAAGCGTTGCTATGTCTATTATTGCCTTTGGCTTGAAACGCTTTGCATAACCTATCGCATCAGCTATAATCAATCTTCCTTCTGCATCCGTATTTATTATTTCTACAGTCTTTCCATTTATAGCTCTTACAATATCTCCGGGCTTTGTTGCAGAACCTCCGGGAAGATTCTCTGTAGCCGGAAGTATACCTATCAGATGCAGAGGCATTCTTAATTCTGAAACTGCCTTGAATATGCCCAGAACAGCAGCTCCGCCAGACATATCATATTTCATCTTTTCCATGCCTTCAGAGGGTTTTAATGAGATTCCTCCGCTGTCAAAGGTTATGGACTTTCCTATCAGCGTTAAAGGCCTGTCTTTTGAGCCCTTATATTCAAGAATTATAAACTTTGGCGGCTCCATCGAACCCTTAGCAACAGAAAGGTATAAATGCATGCCAAATCTCTCTGCATCCTTTCTTTCGAGCACTTTGACCGAAAGTCTTTTACTTCTTAAAGACAATGCTGTCTTTGCCATATGCGAAGGCGTCATATCATTAGAAGGCGTATTTATCAGATCTCTTGCAAAACATACCGCAGAGGCGACAGCCTTTGTCAGATTCAGCTCATCAGACAACTTTTCTGTTTTTTTCGAAAGCAATGTAATGCTTTTTACTTCCTTACCGTCTTTTTCAACCTTATATCTCTTAAACTTATAAAGTCCAAGCAATGCTCCTTCTGCGAAAGAAGCAGGCGAAAGATTAAAAGATGCCATGATATCTGTTGAAACCGCGATCTTTTCCATGCTCATGCTTCTCAAATAAGCTGCGGACTTGCCGCCGGCCTGCCTTAATCTATCTAAAGTGATTTCATTTTTTTTGCCAAGACCTAAGAGCAAAAGACGATCTGGTTTTATGTCGTGTGGCGCCGGGATTAATAAAACCTCATTCTGTTTGCCATGAAATTCTCTGGAAAATGCCTTTTTGATAAGATTACGCATATTTGGGCCAAGCCTGTCGTAAAAACCGCGATCGCCTTCGACAAAAGGGAGAATTAAGGCATCACAGTTCATATCCGTTTCCTTCATGTCTGCTATCTTTAAAGAAATATTCACCTTTTTAGACTCCTTTGATAATTGATTTATTCCCTAAGATTCTATCACCGCAATTGTTTTGAGGCAAGTTTTCACAATACTTTCCCTAATTATTGCACAAAACCGAATCTGCTTTACATCAAAACTATTTGATGATATAATGAGCAAATTAAAAAAACCTTATGATTTTTAGGGTAGTCGAAAAAAAGGAATTAAAGACTCTCTTCGGTATCTTGGCTGTTGACAATGCAGTTGTCGGCCCTGTTAAGACAGGTGTCGACCGCAATGGGTCGGAGCTATACGCTTTTGAAAGGATTTCAGATTTTAACGAAATTAACCTCAACTACACTACAACAAAACTTCCCGCAAAACGTTATTTCCTGCCCTTCAGGGAAGAGATGGCTTCCTTTAACATTGAAAATAACGACTGGCAGAAAAACGTAAATTACAACTGCGACCGCCCCTATGTGCTTTTTGGGCTTCATGCATGCGATATTAACGCGCTGAACAAACTCGATAAAGTATTGATGGGAAGCATTTTTCCGACACCCTATTATGCAGCCAAACGGTCGAACATGTTCATAATAGGAATAGACTGCGCACCGCAGCCATTCTGTTTCTGCCGTTCTATGGGCTCTGATACTGCAATGCATGGTTTTGACATGTTCATCACAGACATCGGCGAAAGATATTTTCTGGAGATACTTTCTTCTACAGCCTATACTTTAATTAAGAATATTAAAACCTCTGAGCCTGATGAAACAGACCACATCCATTACATGAAGGCAGTCGACGAAAAAAATAAAAAATTTACCGCCCACGTAGATACCACTGACCTGACAAAAATTCTGGACATGGAATTTCAGTCAGATGTATGGATACAATGGGGTGAAAAGTGCCTGGGCTGCGGGTCATGTTCTAATGTATGTCCAACGTGTTACTGCTATGGAGTCGAAGAAACCGTTGATATAGATTTGAAGAAAGCAAGAAAAATAAAGACGCTTTACTCATGCAACATCGTAGATTTTGCAGAAGTGGCCGGAGGCCACAATTTCAGGCCTGAACGGCATACCCGCTTGAAATACCGCTATTACCATAAACACCGTGGTTTTATGGAGGCATTTGAGGAATCGCTCTGCGTTGGATGCGGCCGTTGCGGGGAAACATGTCTTGCAGGAATAGCCGTGCCTGAAGTTATTGCAAGCGTCAGAGGTGAGAGAAAGTAAAATGGACAATCAAATAAAATTTGTAGACATCACCGCAAGCGTTCATAAGGAAAGAAGAAGAAGGCACGACCTGAATAAGTTTGAATACTCATATAAAGCAGAGATCACCAGCATACACCAGCTTACAGAGCTGGAAAATCTTTACAGGATCAGGATTATTAATGAAGACGAACGCAAACAGTTTTCTTTCCTGCCGGGCCAATTTCTTATGCTGGAAGTTCCGGGAATCGGTGAGGCGCCGTTCTCTATCTCATCTTCACCCAGCTCTCACGGCGATGTCGAGCTTTGCATCCGCAAGGCAGGCAACCTCACGAGTTTTCTGGCAAAGGCCAAGCGCGGGATGCGTGTTGGAATACGCGGTCCGTTCGGAACAAGCTTTCCAATGGAAGAAATGCAGGGGCAGAATATCCTCCTGATAGCCGGTGGGCTAGGTCTCGCTCCTCTGCGTTCATCAATAGCCTATGTTCAGGAAAACAGAAGCCTGTTCAATAAGGCAGATATTATTTACGGCACTAAGAGTCCTTCCAGTCTTCTTTTCACTTTTCAATATAAAATGTGGAAAAAGGATGATATCGATCTTCACATAATAGTGGAAAATAGAGAACAATCATGGGGAGGCCCTGTAGGCATGATTACCAATATAATGGGAAAGATGGCGTCAGAAAGAGATTCCTCTTTTTACAAGAATACCTATGCAATTGTTTGCGGGCCTCCTGTAATGTTTAAATCCATTTGCAACATTTTGACTCAGAACGGCATCCCAATGCATAAGATGTTTGTATCTCTGGAACGCCGTATGCACTGCGGAATGGGCAAGTGCTGCCGCTGTAATGTGGGCTCTACCTATACGTGTATTAAAGGTCCAGTATTTGACTACTGGACAGTTATGAATCTGAAGGAGGCTATCTGATGACAAAGTCTGCTTCCAAAACATATCTCAATGTTCCTGTATACCGTCCTTCAGTAGGATTTTTTGAATTTTCTTCATGCGAGGGATGCCAGCTCCAGCTCCTGAATAATGAAGCAAATCTGCTGGATTTCCTTTCTCTTGTCGATGTGGTTCAGTTCCGCGAGGCCATGACTGAAAAATCAGACAGCTATGAGATAGCATTTGTTGAAGGAAGCATAACACGCAAAGATGAAGAAGACCGCTTAAGGAAGATCAGGGATAACGCAAAAATACTGGTCGCATTCGGTTCATGCGCATGTTTCGGAGGTGTTAACCAGCTAAAAAACAGGTTCAAAGATATTGGATGGGTAAAAGAACAGGTTTACGGCAGTCATCCGATAGATACATCTGTTGTAAAACCGCTGGAGGATATAGTCAGAGTTGACCTGAAAATCTTTGGATGTCCAGTAAAAAAGGAAGAGGTCGAGAAAATAATAACTAATATTGCTCTGGGTAAATCCATCCAATCCCCCAAATATCCTGTCTGCATGGAATGTAAGGAAAATGAAAATAATTGCCTTTTTGACCTTGGCGAGCCGTGTCTGGGGCCTATCACGCGCGGTGGCTGTGATTCCTGGTGTCCTAACAGCAGATTTGGTTGCTGGGGATGCCGTGGTCCTTCAGAGGATGCAAACATTGATCAGATGATCAGCATAATGAAACAGAAGGGATTCACTGAAGAGACCATCTTTGACAGGCTCGAGTGTTTTGGCGGATTTTCGAAAATTACTGAACCGGTTATTAAGGATAAACAATGAAACTAAACAAAACCATAGCGATTAACCATCTTACCCGGGTAGAAGGACACGGGAATATCCAAATAAAGATAGAAGACGGCAGGCTTGTGGAATCCAGATGGGAAGTCGTTGAAACACCCAGATTCTTTGAAGCAATGCTTATAGGGAAAAAATGGGAAAATGCTCCGTGGATATGCGGCAGGATCTGCGGCATCTGCTCCATCGGCCATACCCTTGCAAGCATACGGGCGGTGGAAAATGCGTTCGGAATCGTTCCTTCAGTGCAGACTCAAAAACTTCGTCTCTTATTAAAGCATATGGAAACGCTTCAGAGCCATATACTGCATCTTTATTTTCTCTCTGCTCCTGATTTTCTTAATGCAGGAAGCGTATTCCCCTTAATTAACTCTCATCCTGCTGTTGTGCTGCGTGCTGCACAGATTAAAAAACTCGCAAACGATATATGCGATTGTGTAGGCGGAAGGAGACTGCATCCTACAAGAACCGTTGTCGGAGGCTTCACAATGCTCCCGTCAAAAAAAGAACTTGAACATTTTAAAGACCGGCTTAATGATGCAATCGAAGACATTAAACAGACAGCAGATTTATTCAGGACCTTTGACATGCCGGATTTTATAAGAAAAACCGAGTTTGTCTCGCTCAGAGATGACAAATCATATGCATTCATCGGAGGCGATCTGGTATCCACTGATGGCGTGAGAAAAAAAGAGCATGAGTATAAGGAAATGACTAATGAATATATCGTAGAGCAGTCAACATCGAAATGGAGCCGTTTATCCCGCGAATCATTTGCAGTAGGAGCGCTCGCGCGCTTCAACAACAACTTTGACTATCTTCACCCCTTTGCAAAAGATATGGCCTTGAGCTTTGGACTTGTGCCTGTAAATCACAATCCCTTTATGAACAATATCGCCCAGTTGATTGAATGCGCACACGTAATCATGGAATCAATACAACTTATCAATCATTTCTTAAATTCTGATTTGAAAGAGCCGCGTCAGCCAGTAACCCCAAAAAGCGGCAGAGGTGTCGGAGCCGTAGAAGTGCCGAGAGGCATTCTATACCACTGCTATGAATTTAACGATCAGGGAAACATACAGAAATGTGATTGCGTGATACCAACCAGCCAGAACCATGCCAATATCCAGCACGATCTCCAGGCACTATGCAGTGAATATACGGAAAAAGGAAAACAGGACCGAGATATCGAGCTTCTGGCACAGATGCTTGTACGTTCGTACGACCCCTGCATCTCGTGCTCTGTTCACTGATTTTAATTACTGCCTAATTAATTGAAGAATTGCCGAAGAATCTGAAAGGTCTTCGAATATATGATCTGCCCCTGCTTGTCTGAGGGCATCAACAGGATATGGCCCTGTTGCAACACCAACAGTCATGGCTCCGTAAGGTTTTGCGCAGTATACGTCCAGAGGCGTATCCCCGATTACAACACACTGATCAAATCCTATCTTTATTCCATATAATTTCTGGTATCTCTTAACAGCAACAGGCAAAAGCTTGTCCCTGTCTTCATCATCGCTTCCGAAAGCCCCTGATGGGAAATATCTGTTCAAATCAAAAGGGCTGAGTTTTATCCTTGCGCCTAGTTCAAGATTCCCTGTAAGAAGTCCCAGTTTTATTTCAGCGATAGCGTCAAGGGATTCCAATAACTCGTAGATGCCTAGCTTAACATGCCTGTTGTTATTATTTATCTCCTTAGTAAGATGTTTCAGATAAACAGATGTAATTCGTTCTATATGGCCGTCCATTGCTATCCCGTGCTTTGCGAGTCCTTCCTTCATGATCTGCGAATCTGTCCTGCCTGCCATGCTTATTCCATTGAAGGCGTCATTTATTGCAAATAACTCTTTAAAAGAATAATCAAGGGCGCGTATCCCTGCCCCGCCTGAATCAATCAGTGTGCCGTCAATATCAAACAAAACCAACAGCATTATTAATTCTAAGCAATGCAGGTTTGTATTTACAAGCTGAAAGTTTTACATGCAGTCGCGATTCGTGACTTGGCCTTTGCTTTATGCTATATTTATTCTGATGTTCAAAAAGGATAAAAGGCCTTTCAGAAGATACAAAAAGAAAACAAGGTTCAATATTCTGCTTAACGGCCAGGAATTCCAGGCTGAAACAATCGACTATTCAGCTACGGGCATGGGACTAATAATAAAGGCAAATCCTGGCATATCGATTTCAGATACCATCGAACTTAATTTAGCCTCGCCTGACATACAAAAAAGCGGCACTGTCGTATGGATGGGAAAGGCAGGAAACGATACCAAGATAGGAATACACTTCCACGGTTCAATCAAAGGCTATCTTAAAGACCATGACCTCTCTGACATATTGATAGGATTTCAGCGCAGCGAAAAGACAGGCATCCTTGAAATCAGATATAAGGAAATAATAAAAAAGATATATATAAAAAATGGCAATATGATATTTGCAGGTTCGAACTTTAAAGAAGACTGGCTTGGCGATATGCTCCTTTCTGACGGCAGGATAAATAAGCAGCAGTACGACAAGTCAGTCGAAATGATGAAAAAGACAGGTAAGCGTCAAGGCGGAATACTCGTCGAACTCGGGTACATCAAAGCACATGAACTTGCCGATGTAGTGCAGGAACAGGTAGAAAGAATCATCCTTAGTCTTTTTGCGTTTAAAGAAGGTGAACTCGAATTCAAAGAAGGCCCTCTGCCGACAGAGGAAGTAATAACGCTAAGACTCTCTGAGGCAAACCTTATATATAAGGGGATAAAGAGATTAAGTTATGAGCAGTGCATGGAGCACTTATGTATAAGCGAGAGCGATATCCTGTGTTTTTCTTCTGATCCTATATATCTTTTTCATGACATAAAACTGGATAATACAGGGAAAAAAATATTCTCACTTATCGATGACAAAAGAACCGCAGGTGAAATCATTTCTGCCTCTGGCATCAAAAAACCTGAGGCCATGAAAACTATGCATGCCCTGTTAAGCACGAGGATGATTGACATCCGTGAAATTACAGTTCCGCAAGGGGTTACAGTTGAGGAAATCATTTCCGGACATGAGATTGAGGCCCCTCAGGAATTCGTGACAAAAGCAGAGGATCTGTATGTTAAGCATAAAAGACTCGGCTATTACGGCGTACTGGGGATTGATGAAAATGCAACTCCGGATGAGATTAAAAAGGCATATTTTAAGACTGCAAGGGAATACCATCCTGACAAACATTTTCAGCTTCCGAGCGAGATGAAAGACAAGCTGAGCGAAATCTTTGCTTACATTGTCATGGCATATTCAACGCTAAGCGACCCTGCCAAGAGAAAAGAGTACGACAAGACGCTTATATCAAGATGAGCATTCAGGACAATAAAAATCCCGATAAAAACTTCTCTGATGAGATCCACTCGCTTGTTCAGTCACAGCACAAGATGACTGAAGGCGAGTTCAATAATAAGGCTCGCGAGCTGCTTTTTAGGCGGTAAACGTAATATCCAGGCTCGAAGCAGAGCTGGAAGACAAAAGCTCTGCTATCAATAAATATAATGAAGAGAAGAAAAATCTATCAAGCAAACTCACCAAGGCAGTGGCCGGAGAAACTAAGGCATATGAAAGACTAGCAGACCTTGACGTTACAAGACACGCTGAGATATCTGACCTCAGACAGGAGATTTCAAATCTTAAGAATGAGAATCAGCATCTTCTGAAAATGGCAATTGAATTGGAAGATGTAAAAAAAGCAGAAAGCGCAAGAGAGAACGCTCTTGAATTAGAACAGAAAGACTTAAATACTGCCTTAAGCAATCTGAAAGAACTTGAAAAAAAATATAAAAGTGCAGAAATCGAGCTTAATCAGTTCAGGGAGAAACTGATATCAGACGGGCTCGAAGACCAGGAAACTCAATCTGACTCATCTGAAGAACTTGACACCCTGAACTCCGAAATTATTAAACTTAAAAATGAGGTCGAAATAAAAACAAAATTCCTTGAAGTTAAGGATAAAGAAATCGATTTTTTTAATTCTCAACTTTCCGAGCTTAAAAAAGATATCCTTTCCGTAACTCAGGAAAGGGACAAATTGAAGGATGAACTTAAAGCCCTGCCTGACAAGATACGCAGGGAAAACGAAGGTTATCTGAATAAGATATCAGGATTGGAGAATGAGGTTAAGAGGCTTGCCGCTGAAAAGGATGAGGAAACAACCAGATGTAACCTTGAGCTAAAGACTGCCGACGTTGAGATTAATGTTTTAAAAATAGAACTTGAAAACAAAAAAAATACATTTATCCAAAAAACTTCAGAGCTGGAAAATGCATCCAGAGAACATGAGAAGATGCGCATCAGGCTTGAACAGGCAGATGAACTGCTTTCTGAAAAAGAAAAGGAAAT
Organism: uncultured Nitrospiraceae bacterium; assembly: GCA_964494165.1. GTDB lineage: Bacteria > Nitrospirota > Thermodesulfovibrionia > Thermodesulfovibrionales > UBA1546 > CAZBSJ01. Next base: position 7,496 of record CAZBSJ010000015.1, on the reverse strand, counting down.
AGCTGAATTAAGAGAGAACCACCTGAAACTGACTTCGATGCTGGCGGATATGGAAAAAGAGGATACCAGGCCTGCAGAGAAAATTCATGAAGCAAATGAGCCCATAGCTGTCCAAAAACAACCTGTCCCCGTCCCTGTTTTGGAACCGGAACAGGAAACGGTAAAATCTTATGTCTATAAAAGCAAAGGACTAAGTTTTTCAAGAGTTGCTGTGCTCTTGGCAATTCTTTTCTCAATAGTCGTTGCTCTCGGAGTTTTTTTCTTTAAGGACAAGCTTTTGTTAATAGTGAGGCAGATATTTTCCTGACAGGATTTATATCCTCGGTTTTGCAAGTATTTCTAAAACCCTTAGTTCAAGAAATCTCTTTGATGCGGCGGATTTGATCAGCATTACAGTATCAGCGCCCCTGCCGGTGCCGGCAACCGCAAGAACCTCTTCGCCTTCAGGTATAAGGCCAGCATCAGCCGCCATCATGACAATTTCGCAGCAGACCTTTGCCCCTTCGCCGAATCTCCTTAATGTCTGGGCAATCAAAAGCGTTGGATAAAGCCCGCTGAACTTGGCTGACAGAGAAGTTTCCAGCGAATGAGTAAGGATTGTCCCTGTATAAATTCTGGCGCCGTTATTTTTTCTCTCACATCTTCAGGCATTTCAAAGGTATTCGGTTCCTTAAAACCGGCCGAGTGAGTTACAACAACCAGATTCATCCCGTGATCCCTGAATGCTTCTGAGAACAACAGCCCTGTATCTCCCCATGTAGTCGCGACAACTATATGTTTGTTATTAAAGTCTTTTACAGCCTGTTTAACAACCTCAAGGCATGCAGCAGTGTTTTCTCTGCCTGTCTTCTCAAAATAAACAATCTTCTTTTCCATAGGCTCAGATTATATCAGAGGGCATCCTCTCTTTCAACTTGATTTAATTTTGCATTTTTTGTTAGATAGATGCATGACAAAAAAACAGGATAAACTGCATTTAACCGCAAACATATCGCATGAGTTCAATACGAACATAACAGTCGGGAAAGACACCTTCCATGTCCAGACCGAGGACAGCGGTTCTAAAAGCCCTGCAGTTTCAACACACATCTACCATAAGGGAGAAATCCTCTATTCAAAGAAAACAGATTGCTCGAATATTCTGAATACTGAGAACTATGCTGAAAAGCTTTCCAGCCTTATGGAGAAACAGCACAAGGATGCCATAGATGAATTCACAAAAAAACACGAGGAAAACAGAAAGAAGACAGAATTCTTCGATGCCGCAAAAAAACTGATCGCCAGAGGGAACAATAAACAGGCACTAAAGATACTCAAAGAAGCCTTAATGGAATATCCCGAAGACCAGTTCGTCAGATCTTATTACGGATATTTAACAGCTACGGTAGAAAAAAGATATGACGAGGGGATTAAGATCTGCAAAAAGGCTCTGGAAAACCTTGGGCCGATCGTATCACCAGACCAAAGGTTTATATACACCATGTTCTATCTAAATCTTGGACGCGCCTATCTTGCAGGAGGAGAAAAAAAGCTTGCGATAGAGGCCTTCAACAACGGACTGAGGGTTGATAAAAGCAATCACGACCTGCTCTGGGAACTTAAAAAGCTTGGCACCAGAAAGAAACCACCGATTTCTTTTCTCTCAAGAAATAATCTTTTAAATAAATATCTCGGCAAGCTGCAGTCAAAGCTAAAAAAGGATTAACCCTTATTTAGTCAGTATTCCGAGTATCTCCCTGTATCTTTCAGCAGCTTTATTCACAATACTATCAGGAAGCTTTGGGCCCGGATATTTCTGATCCCAGTCCAGCGTCAGGAGATAATCCCTGACTATCTGTTTGTCAAAACTGTCCTGGCCTTTCCCGGGCTGATAGTCTTTCATGGACCAGAACCTCGATGAGTCAGGCGTAAGCAGCTCGTCTATTAAAATCAGTTTGCCTTCGTACATCCCGAACTCCATCTTTGTGTCAGCGATGATTATGCCTTTTTTCTCTGCCATTTCACGTGCCTTTTTATAAACCTTAAGACTGATGTCTTTGAGTTTCTCCCCTGTCTCATCTCCGACAATCTTTTTCATCTCTGAAAAACTTATGTTTATATCATGGCCTTCATCAGCCTTTGTACTGGGAGTAAAGATAGGCTCATCGAGCCTTGCTGATTCTACAAGCCCGTCCGGAAGCTTAATGCCGCAAACCGTGCCGTTTTTCTTATATTCCTTCCAGCCGGAACCTGACAAATAACCCCGCACTATGCACTCAACAGGCATCGGCTTTGCTTTCTTCACAAGCATGCTCCTGCCTTCAATCATCCCCTTGTACTTGGACAGCGATAGCGGATAGTCCTTCACCTCTGTTGCAACAATATGATTTTCGATGATGTCGTTCATCCTGCTGAACCAGTAATTGGATATCTGAGTAAGGACCTTTCCTTTATCAGGTATGCCGTTAGGCAGCACTACATCAAATGCAGAAATCCTGTCCGTTGCTATAATCAACAGATAGTCATCTATTTCATATATATCCCTTACTTTCCCGCGTTTAATAAATCTGACATCATCGAACTTTGTCTCCATCAAAACATCTGCCATAATCCGCCTCTCTGATATTTTTTTAAAGATTGCTTAGCATTC
>CAZBSJ010000015.1:0-4767 GCA_964494165.1 uncultured Nitrospiraceae bacterium | reverse complement strand
CCGTCAAACGGGGCAACGATCGCATTTTCCATTTTCATTGCCTCGAGATTGGCAATTTCTTCACCCTTATGCACAATATCCCCTACTTTTATCGCTCCTCTTTCAGGATTGCCGATCCTCCATATATTGCCGTTAATCGGAGCCCCGACCTCATTGACTCCCTTGGCCATTCTTATTTCAGCCTTCTTTGCCCTCGGTGTTTCAACACTATACACCCTAGTCTTATTGTTCACCTTCATAACGACATGGATAATGCCTTCATGTTCAGAGCCTATTGATACTAGTTCAATACGATAAGGTTTTCCCCAAAGCTCAAACTCAACCTTATCTCCGGCTCTCTTCAGGCCCCTCCTCCACACATTTGTCGGAAGGACTAACGGCGCCTCGCCGTATTTTTCCCTGAAGTTAACCATATCAACAGCATCCTTCGGATGCATGAGATAAAGGATAAACTCTTCTTCTGTTGCAGGTCTTCCAAGTGAGTTAGCAAAATCATTTCTTAGTTTCTCGATATCATCTTCCTTCAATTGGTCAAGAGGAGACAGTTCCTTGCGCTCGTTTATTTTTGTTTCCCATTCATCGCCGAAAACACTCTTATAAACCCAGTCAGGCGGCCATCCCATAGGCAGTTTTCCGTAATTACCGATAAGAAGGCTCTTAAGGTCTCCCGGAGCTGTCTTGAAAAGTCCGAGGAGTTCTTCCTGTTCAGCAATTTCCATGGCATCAAATTTAAATGCTTTGTGATCTATAAATTTCGTGAGAAGCTGTATTAAATGTCTGACCCCGGCTTCACCTTTTTCTTTTGCGTACCTGTTCACTATTCCGCTGCATGTAACCCAGGTAATCTGCGAGCCGGGTGTAACATCAAAATAATGTATGATCCTGTTGTACAGAGACATCATCTTCAGTATTGCCGGCATAAGATGCAGGAATTCTCCCTTTTCAGCCTGTTCAAAAGAACTAGGGAATGCTCCGCCAGGCATCTTATGAAGTGTTACTGTATGGTCGTAGCCTTTAAAAGGCGATTCTGCCCAGTCGTAATGTCCTATCCACTCTCTAACCTTTTGTACGGCTGCCTCTGCTTCCTTTCTGTCTACATGCACAGATATGCCTGATTCTTCGAAATATGCCTGAACACCCAGGATAGGAGAATGGCCATAGAACCTGACCAGAGAATCCTCCTGCACATCAACTATCTTAGCGCCGGCTTTAGCAGCAGATAACAGTGCGGGCATTGCAAGGCCGTCTGTAATATGGCGGTGATACTGTAAAACCATATCAGGATATTTCTGTTTTACTGCGTCAACAAGGTTCCCGATACGCTTAACATCGCCCACGCCTGCCATATCTTTAATGCAAAGGACTATTTCATCTACTCCTCCGCAAAGGTCAATTATGTCTTTAACAACACTCAGATAATATTCATTCGTAGCCCAGTCAGCTGTTGTAAACGAGATGGTTGGCTCGAAGAGCCTTCCCCTTTTCAGAACCACTTCGGCAACCGCTCTCATGTTCCTTACGTCATTAAGAAATGAAAAACATCTCCATACGTCTATATCCACTCTGGCGACAACATACTCTATTACGTTTTTTGGATAAGGCCTGTAGCCCCAGAGATTTGTCTCCCTTATCAGCGTCTGCAGAAGGACATTAGGCATCAGTTCCCTAAGCATCTCTATCTCTTCGAACGGACTTTCCCTTCTGTTCATTATTCCAACATGCCAGCGTGCGCCGCCATGGCATTCTGAGCTGAAAAGCCCCATTCTGTTGTAATAAGACGCCAGTGTCTTAAGATCATAAATACGGTGCCTATTTTTGAAATCAGACTGCCCTGCATCGCGCATCCCCACAGAGGTCAGACATACGCCTTTAAGCCCTCTAACAGCGTTCACTATTTCCTTAGGAGACATTCCGGGTTTTACAAAAATCATATCATTAACCATTTTTATTCCCTGTTACATCCATTTCTGAGGCCCCAATGCCGATATCTCAGCAACATACTTTGCAACCTTCAGGACCTCATCCTCACTGTTCTTTTCCTTGAACATTGATATAAGTTCATTCATGTGTTCTTCAATAAAACGGGTAGAGAATTCCCCTGATATAAAATCAGGATGTCTAATTATGCTAAGCAGCATAGGCGCCAGTGTCTTAATCCCCTCAACCCTCAGATTTCTGCTTATAGACCTGTCCATAACCCTTATCGCATCTGCCCTGTCAGCGCCTGCTGACATCAACAGCATAAACAGAGAATCATAATACGGCGGGATATCAGCTCCCTCATATACGCCGGAAGAAACTCTGACTCCGGGACCATCCGGGACCTGAAGACGAGTGATAGTTCCGAATGAAGGGCTGAATGTCTTAGGGTCTTCTGCATTAAGACGCACTTCCAACGCCCATCTGTTTGGATGTATATCAGCCTGTTTCAAAGGCAGTTTTTTACCCATCGCAATATCCATCATCAGGCCTACTATGTCAAGACCTGTTATAAGTTCGGTAATTCCGTGTTCTACCTGAAGCCTGGTATTTACTTCCAGAAAGTAAAATTTCTTTGTCGCCGAATCAAAGATAAATTCCACTGTCCCAGCAGTCCTGTATCCTATCTCGCGCATCAGTCTTGTTGCTGTAAAACATATCTCATTCCTGAGGTCGTCCGTAAGGCTTGGGGACGGCGCCTCTTCGATTATCTTCTGATTGCGCCTCTGAATAGTGCACTCCCTTTCAAAAAGATGCAGGACATCGCCGTGTTCATCTGCGATTATCTGGACTTCGATATGTCTGCCACGTTCAATATATTTTTCGACAAGGATTGTCTCATCGCCAAAAGATTTTTTCGCCTCGGAACGAGCCTGATTAAATGCCTGCGTAAGCTGGTTATCGTTTTCAACCTTAACCATCCCCTTCCCGCCGCCGCCTGCTGATGCCTTAATCATGACCGGATATTCAACGCTCTCGTCCTTCATCCAATTCTTAATCTGTTCAATATTAACAACATTGCTGATACCAGGAATTGTTGGCACATTCGCTTTTTGTGCGAGTGTCTTTGCCTGTATCTTATCACCCATGGATTTTATTACCTCAGGCGGGGGACCTATCCATATAAGGCCTGCTGATATCACCTTTTCAGCAAATACGTGATTTTCAGCCAAGAATCCCCAGCCGGGATGTATTGCGTCTGATTTACTCTGAAGCGCGGCAGTAATCATCTGGTCCATATTAAGATAAGACTCTATCGGCGGAGCTTCGCCTATATGCACTGCCGTATCTGCCATAAAAACATGATGTGATAGACGGTCAGGCGTGCTATAGACAGCGGTCGTGGGTATCTTTCTGTCCCTGCATGTATGCATTACCCTTACAGCAGGAACCCCGCGGTTGGCTACCAAAACCTTGGTTATCTTTCTTTCAGAGCTCATTTTTATACCTTTTTACTTTTTAAATACAGAGAAAAGCTTATCGATTCCGGTTTTTTCAAGCTTAGCTACAGTCTCAAGCTCACCAGCATCAAGCCAGATGCCTTCGCATTCTGAGCATTTATCTATCTTTATGGATTTATAATCAATCTCAATCAGTTCCATGCCGCACTTTGGACACCTCATATAATGAGTCTCTTTCAGGCGCTTCTTTTCGTCAGCAGCAAGTTTTTTGTGTTTCTCTTCCTCTATCTTTTTCAGCCTATCATATTCCGTCCTTGCAATATATTCTGCTTCTCTTTCGCTTGGTCTCATTGTTGTCCTCTCCTTATTTTGTTATTTTTTATCCTGTCTTTAACTTTATTCAGCATGTTTCTTGCCCAAATAAATTCGGTGGCAAGAATGCCTAACCCTACAGGGATTACTATAAAAGCCGGGCCGGGCAACACTATTAATGCAATGCCTAGCAGCAGTACTGTAAAGCCGATAACTGCTACTATAAGCCTTTTTGTATTTTTTAAAACATCTTTTACTACAGCATTCATTTACTACCTTATGCCTCAGCCTTAAGTTAACCTGGCTTTTTCATGAGTTTTTCTAGTGTATTCCCTCAATGCTTCCAATTTTTTAGCAATCTCAGATTTTTTTATCAAAGTAAAAATCCAGACCAATGGTCTATCCATAGTTATCCTTCCCGTCTCATGGACTCAAGTCTTGCAACCCTTTCCTCAATAGGCGGATGGGTACTGAAAAGCTTTAAAAACCCCCCGACGGACAAAGGATTTACAATAAACATATGCGCAGTTGCCGGACTTGCATTCATAGGTATTTTTTGTGAAGCCATATGCAGCTTTTTAAGAGCATTTGCAAGATATGCTGGATTGCCTGAAATCTTTGCTCCTCCTGCATCTGCCCCGTATTCCCTTGAACGGGATATTGCCATCTGTACCATCATTGCAGCGATTGGCCCGACTATCATCATCACAAGCGCTGCTATAGGATTACCCCCCCTTTCATTATCGCTTCTTCCGCCAAATATCATTGCCCACTGAGCCATCTGCGCAAGATAACTTATCGCGCCTGCTATAGTGGCTGCGACTGTTCCTACAAGGATATCCCTGTGTTTTATATGAGCAAGCTCGTGTGCGACGACCCCTTCCAGTTCCTCCCTCGAAAGAATCCGCATAATGCCTGTTGTAACAGCAACCGCGCCATGCTTAGGATTTCTTCCGGTTGCAAATGCATTAGGCTGGTCCTTATCCATTATATATACCTTAGGCATTGGAAGCTCTGCCCTTGTTGCAAGCCTTCTTACCATTCCATAGAGTTCAGGGGCATCTGCCTCGCTTAC
>CAZBSJ010000014.1:3396-17167 GCA_964494165.1 uncultured Nitrospiraceae bacterium | reverse complement strand
GGCAGGGCAGAAAACTTTTATAACGCATTTTTTGCGAAAAATTAAGAGTTGAGAATTAAAAGTTAAGAGTTAAAGCATTAAAGACCTTTAACTTTTAACTTCTAACTTTTAACTCAGAGATTAGGAGGTGATATATGAAAAAGATAGAAGCTATCATAAAACCCTTTAAGCTTGATGAAGTTAAAGACGCGCTTAATGAAATAGGCATACAGGGAATGACTGTTACAGAGGTCAAAGGTTTTGGCAGGCAAAAAGGCCATACCGAACTTTACAGGAGCGCTGAGTATGTTGTGGACTTTATCCCGAAAATAAAGATTGAGGTGGTTACGTCTGACAGCCTTGCTTCAAAAGTAGTGGCAGTCATTGAAAAAACAGCAAAAACAGGAAAGATCGGTGACGGAAAGATCTTCGTTTATCCGGTAGAAGAGGTCATAAGAATAAGGACAGGAGAAAGAGGAGAAACAGCAGTATAAGCAGTGACAGTGTCAGTGTTCAATCAGTAACAGTTTAGCTGACGACAATCGCTGACAATTTTAACTGTCATTGACACTAATAACTGACACTAAAATAAAGGAGGAAGTAAATGACACCAAAAGACGTTATCAAAATGGCACAGGAAAACAAGGCAGTAATGGCAAACTTCAAGTTCCTTGATTTTCCCGGAATCTGGCAGCATTTTGCAGTACCAATATCTGAATTGAAGGAGGAGATATTCGAGGAAGGGCTTGGTTTTGACGGCTCTTCGATCCGCGGATGGCAGGCAATACACACATCAGACATGCTCATAATACCTGACCCTGCAACAGCGCTCATGGATCCCTTCATGGAGTATCCGACAATAAGCCTTATTTGCAATGTTGTCGATCCCATAACAAAGGAGTTTTATTCAAGGGATCCGCGCTACATTGCTCAGAAGGCAGAGGCATACCTCAAGTCTTCGGGAATCGGAGATGTGGCATACTTCGGTCCTGAGGCTGAGTTCTTTATATTCGACGATATACGCTTTGATCAGAATTCGCACAGCGGATATTATTTCATCGACTCCTCTGAGGGCATATGGAATTCAGGCCGTGACGAAAAACCAAATCTCGGATACAAGCCAAGACACAAAGAAGGTTATTTCCCGGTCCCGCCAACAGACAGCCAGGTTAACCTCAGAACAGAAATGGTAATGGAGATGCAGAAATGCGGAATTTATGTGGAAAGAGAACACCATGAGGTTGCAACAGCAGGCCAGGCAGAGATCGACATGAGATATGATTCACTGGTCAGAATGGCTGACAAACAGATGCTCTTCAAATACATAATCAAAAATGTTGCCCGCAGACACGGCAAGACAGTAACATTCATGCCAAAGCCTATATTTGGAGACAACGGCTCAGGAATGCATGTCCATCAGAGCATCTGGAAAAAAGACAAGCCTTTATTCGCTGGAAACGGCTACGCAGGCTTAAGCGAACTCGCACTATATTATATAGGCGGAATCCTTAAACACGCAGGCGCGCTCGCAGCAATAACAAATCCCACAACAAACTCTTATAAGAGGCTGACTCCGGGATTTGAAGCTCCGGTTAATCTCGCATACTCTGCAAGAAACCGCTCTGCATCAATACGTATCCCAACCTACTCTGCAAGCCCTAAGGCAAAAAGGTGTGAGGTAAGATTCCCAGACCCGTCATGCAACCCTTACATGGCCTTTGCAGCAATGCTCATGGCCGGACTCGACGGGATTGAGAACAAGATTCACCCGGGCGAGCCTCTGGACAAAGACATATACGAGCTTGGGCCTGAAGAGCTTGCTTCTGTGCCGACAATGCCCGGCAGCCTTGACGAGGCCCTGGATAATCTCGAGGCTGACAACGAGTTCCTGAGAAAAGGCAACGTGTTCACCGAGGATGCCATCGAAACATGGATAAACTACAAGAGGACGAGGGAAGTTGATGCCCTAAGGCTTAGACCTCATCCATATGAGTTCTTCCTCTATTACGATATTTAAAAAAAGCTTAAAACATAAAAAAGGGATGTACAAAAGCACATCCCTTTTTTATTTAATTCTTTCGTAAAAGATGTCTATTTAAAAAGTTTTTTGAGAAATTCTTCCCCCTTCTTCTCTATTATCCTCTTACCTGCCTTTGAAAGGTCAACGCTGTAAGACGGCTTTGCAAACGTGCCGGTAATCTTCAATGGAACGCTTCCCCATCCCTTATCATCCTTTATGTAGGAGGAAACATTCGAGCTTCTCGTAATGGCTGATGTAAGCCGCGGCGAAAGTTTGAGGTCAAATGCGAGGTCAAGGGTCTCATTAAGGCCAATATTGCCTGAAGGGTTCATGGACACATCATCAGAGGTAAACATGCTGTCCAGCCTCGCAACACCGTTTCTTACCTTTATAGTTCCGTCCCCCTGTCTGATGTGAACTGTTTTTAATTCATTAATCCCGAGGAACAATGCAAGATTGTCTGAGATTTTTGAATTTGTTATCTTTCCGTCCCTTATATTGAACTCAGCATCAGCAATAAGGTTCTTTTTGAGGATATCAGGCGATGTCCCGGCACCGCTGAGAGACATGTTCATTGAAAGAGCGCCGAATACCGTGTCCTTTGCCTTTGGAAAAAATGCGTTAACCATCTCTTCGGCATGAATGGAATCAATTCTGCCGGAAGCCTTATACGCAAAGCCGGGCTTTGAAAGATCCAATGTGCTCTTGAAGCCTAGTTTGCCTTTTCCGATCAAAGCAGTTAAATCCGAGATCTCAAATACATTATTCTTAAGCTTATATACAAGAACAAAATCCCTCATTTCCATTTTTTCGTACATTGCGGAATCTATCCTTACCTCGCCTGATGCAGTAATCTTAAGGTCCATCGGTTTTTGCGATGCTGGGGCCTGCTTACTTTTTTGAACGGTCTTCGCTTCACGCTTTTCAGAAGCAGGCACATCCGCCGGCTTTCCTGCAGGAATGAGTTCATTAAGATACAGCTGCTTTGCGTATATATTCAGATTTATATCAGGTGTTGAAAATAGATTTATGGCCTGGCCCTTTATTTGGGCAATGTTTTTGCCTATCGTGCTCTTAATGTCAAAATTAACTGACTGATCGCTGAATCTAACGTCCCCGGTAATCAATGCCTTTACTTCCTTATGCTCAATGTTGACCTCATCTATGGATATGCTGCCCTCGATTTTCAGCCCCTCAATCATGCTCTTAATAGCTTCTGTTTTTTGCGCATTGTCATTAGCAAGAGCTACAGACATATCAGCATTCAGCAGCCCTTTCACAACAGGCATCTCCTTTTTCCTGTCAGTAAAAGAGAATCTTGCATCAGTTACTTTTATGCTGTCTATCAATAATGACACGGGGAGCGGTTTTGCTTCAGACTTGGTGGTCTCCTTTTTCTGTGCATCAGGCTTTTTGCCTATTCCCTCGTAATTGAATTTTCCGTCATGCCCCCTGACAACAAGAATTTCCGGCGATACTACTCTAATCTGGCTGATAACTATTTTTTTCGAAAGCAATGGCAGCAGCCTGTATTTGATGATAAACTCCTTGCATTTTACGAAATCCGTCTTTTCATCCGCATCTTTGACAGAAAAGTCTTTTACGCCTATTCCCCTGAATATGCCTATGCTGATGTCACTAATATTCACCTTCCTGTTCAGGGCCTTTTCAGCCTCAGGAATAAGAAAAGACTTAACCCTTTCAGGCGTCAGATATGCCTTAATCGCTATGGTTAAGACTATGAATAATGCTATTACAACACCAAAGACTATAAAAATAATTTTTACAGATTTTTTCATTTTTTTCTCCTTTATTCTTGGATGTAATTAAAAGGTATCACAAATTTTCTGCTGTTTCAATATTTAAGAACTTGCCGAAATAATTTCACATGAACTAACTTGAACACATTGACAATCCATCGCCATTCATTTATTAAGGTAAGGCAGATATGGATGAAAAGCCTTTAGGAGCGATACCTTATGCCGAACCCTCCAGCTGTTTAAGGGTAGTTTCAATATCACTAATTGCATTCAGCAGAAAAACAGGCGATATGGTTTCTTATCGCATTCCTAAAGGCTTTGAAGCCGTGTCTGCTTTGCCTTGATTACGGGTTATGACCCTAAGTTTCAGATTTATTAAACTATGCAACTTATGTTAAAATAAAAACCATGGAGGATAGGATGTTTAAAAAAATCCTCGTAACAGCAACATTTCTGATTTTTGCCTTCGCCACTGTTCTGTCCGCTGCAGCTGATAATGTAAAAGCCCCGGATTTTGAACTTAAAGACACTAACGGCACTCTGCACAGGATTTCTGATTACAAAGGCAAGGTCGTGCTTGTAAATTTCTGGGCAAGCTGGTGCACAGAGTGCATAGAAGAGATGCCTTCTCTCAACATACTCTACGAAAGATTCAGAAAAAGCGATTTTGTAGTTCTCGGGATAAGCATTGACAGAAACCAATCCAAGCTCTCTGATGCAATGGAAAAAACAAACATTGCATATCCAGTGCTTATGGATACAAAAGGAGAGGTCTTTGTTAAGAAGTTCACAGTAATCGGCCTTCCGACAAGTGTGCTTATTGACCAGCAGGGCCTCATAAGAGAAACAATCATTGGCAGACATGACTTTGCATCAAACAAGTTCATAGAAAAAATAAACAATATGATTAAGGTGAAAAAATAAATGCTTAACGCAAGACTTATAATCTTTACAACAGTTTTATTGCTTGTTCTGGCAGGATGCGGAAAATACAACTTCATAATAAATAAGGATGATAAAGGATACTATTTCGGAAGCGAGAGCAAGATCCTCCATAAAATGCTCTGTCAAAGCGGTGACATGGACAGGGTATTAAGGACTACGCATTTTCCCGAAGAGATAGAAAAAGACCTTTATAAATATGCATGCTCAGAAGAGCGCTCAAGAAAAAAGGCAAAATCCATTTATCTCTTCCTCTCGCCTGAAGAGCAGGAAGAACTCAAAGACGCCTTCAGGGGCGAGGGATATATTATCAACTATATATCCTGTTGAGGATAGAAAAAGTCTCCTCGTAGAGGAGACATAAAAAATAGCAAAGCTGCCTTGCGGTTTGTATTACGGAAACAGTAGCTGACTGCTCAGTGGAATCTGTTCATCGCCTTCTCAACACTCTCAGAGATAATAACAGGTATTGCATCTGCCGCTTTTTGAATCGCTTCTTTAATAACCGGTAATTCATCCTTCCTGAATTTTTTCAGCACGTAATCTTCAGACAGCATGGAGGCATCCCTTCCTATGCCGATCTTTATCCTGATAAACTCATTCGTGCCGATGCTCTGGATTATTGATTCGATGCCCCTGTGACCCCCTGATGAGCCTTTTTTCCTTATCTTTAATTTTCCCGTATCCATGTCAAGGTCATCGTGGACTACTATAAGATTCTGAGGCGGGATATTAAATCTCCGGAGAATGTCCTGAACAGCGCGTCCGCTGTTATTCATAAATGTCAAAGGCTCTATGAGCAGGACATCATGTCCTGTCACAGAGCCTTTACCGATTAAATAATCCTTTTTTTCCTGTAATGTTATGCCGAGAGACTCAGCAATTACATCAACGACCATAAAACCGAGGTTATGTCGTGTCCTTGAATATTTACTGCCGGGATTGCCGAGTCCAGCTATAGCCCACAACTATTTTTTCTCAGCTTTCTCTTTTTTCTCAGCCTTCTCTGCCTTTTCCGGTTTTCCTTCTCCCTCTTCCTCTTTCTTGCCCTTCTTTATGACCTCTGGTTCTGCCATCTCAGGCGCAGCAGCAACGCCCTCAGCAGGCGCAGCCTCTTCCTTCTCAACAGCAGGAGCAACAACATTAACAATAACCTCATCCGGCTCAGTAAGTATTGTGACGCCTTCACTTGGAGTAATATCCCTAACATGTACCGACTGTCCTATCTCAAGACCTGTTATATCAATCTCGAAATGGCCGGGAATTTTGTCAGGCAGACATTCAACCTCAATCTCTCTTATGACATGCTGAAGAAGACCATTGTCACGCTTTACGCCTATTGGTTCGCCGTGCATTATAACACGGACTTTAACATTAACCTTCTCTGTCAAAGAGACTTCAAAGAAATCAGTATGAAGGATATCGCCTTTCGTCGGGTCCAGCTGATACTCTTTCAGGATTGCCAGTTTGTTTTCTCCATCCGAAAACTTAAGATTAACGACAGTGTGTTCACCAGCTGTAGCGCCAATGAACTCTGCCATTGCCTTTTTTGAGATCGAGATGGGAAAAGAGTCTCCGGCCCTGTAAATAACAGCAGGAATCATCCCCTGCCTTCTCAGTGATCTGGCAAACCCTTTCCCTGCTTTATCTCTTTTTTCCACATTAAGCGTTGTTCTTTCCATTTTTCTTTACCTCCGGTTATACAAAAAGAGAACTTATTGAAGATTCCTCATGAATCCTTTTTATAGCTTCGCCTAACAAAGGCGCAATACTCAGCACTGTAAGTTTTTTGCATTTTTCCTTTTTGCTGTCAAGAGCTATGGTATTTGTAACGATAAGCTCTTCTATCATCGAATTGTTAAGACGGTCGATTGCCGGGCCTGAAAGCACAGCATGCGTGCATGCTGCAAAGACCCTGCTTGCCCCGTTTTCCTTAAGGGCTAAGGATGCCTGTGTAATTGTGCCTGCCGTATCAATCATGTCGTCAAGTATCAAGGTGTCCTTGCCTCTTACGTCTCCGATTACATTCATAACCTCAGATACATTTGCCTTTTCGCGTCTCTTATCTATGATCGCCAGTGAAGCGTTAAGTCTCTTTGCAAATGCCCTTGCCCTTTCCACACCGCCAGCGTCAGGGGAAACTATGACAAGGTCTTTAAATTCGCTTCTTTTTATGTAGTCGAGAAGCACCGGTGATGCATAGAGATGGTCAACCGGTATATCGAAAAATCCCTGTATCTGGCCTGCATGCAGGTCAACAGCCAGGACCCTGTCTGTTCCTGCAACGGTTATTAAGTCAGCCACAAGCTTTGATGATATAGGTACCCTCGGCTGTACCTTTCTGTCCTGTCTACCATAGCCGTAATAAGGGATGACTGCGGTTATTCTTCCTGCAGAAGCCCTCTTCAATGCATCTATTAAGAGCAAAAGCTCCATGATATTATCATTCACAGGCATGCATGTAGGCTGTAACACAAAGATATCAGAGCCCCTTATGTTCTCATTCACCTGCACCATAATTTCGCCGTCGCTGAATGTTGTTATCGTAGTGTTGGTTAAGGGGACGCCGAGATATTTTGCAACCTCTGCTGCAAGGTTCCTGTTAGCATTTCCTGTTAATAACTTTATACCTTCCGGCATTTCTCCTCCGCTTTCAGTTATCAGTTTTATGATGTCAGTTTTTAGTTAACTAACTGCTAATTACTCTCAGATTTTGCCTTTGCAAAATCTGAGCTGGCTGGGGCGGGAGGATTCGAACCTCCACATGGGAGATCCAAAATCTCCTGACTTGCCGTTTGTCGACGCCCCATATTCAATAATCAATGAATAGCAAGATACTTTTATTTCCACCCTTCACTATCCACTGCTGTTAAGGTCTCAACAACTCTGAACCAGTTCGGCTTCATTGCATCCGCAGCCTTTAAAGCCTTTTCCTTATCATCAAAGACCCCGAATACAGTTGAGCCGCTTCCGCTCATCAAAGACGCCCTGGCACCTGCAGAAATCATCTTATCCTTAATGTCTTTTATAACCTTATGCCTCATAATTACAGGCGCCTCTAGGTCGTTCTTCAGCATTAAGGAGATAGTCTTAAAATCCTGCTTATCCAATGCCTGGCAGAATAACTGAATATTATCGTCACTTTTGGGTATTTTTGTCAATAATCCGCTTATCTCCGTATAAGCCCACTTTGATGATATCCCGATTCCTGGGTTTACGAGCAAAACCGCATACGGTATTTTAGCAACAATCTGAGTAACTACCTCCCCCCTGCCTTCAACCTTAGCAAAAGGGGCATTAAAGAAAAAGGGGATATCTGAACCAAGCGTCCCGCCCAGTTCTGAAAGCTCTTCTTTTTTCAATCCAAGGTTCCATAATTTATTCAGCCCTGTAAGGGCACAGGCAGCATCACTGCTTCCGCCGCCAAGGCCTGCCGACAGGGGGATTTCTTTTTTCAGGGTGATAGTCGCCCCGTTCTTTACCGACATTTGTTCTTTAAGGAGTTTTGCGGCCTTGTAAACAAGGTTTTCTTCAGGAGAAATGCCGGAGTCCGTCATTATCTTTATATTATCTTCATCAGAAGTTTCGAATGAAAGATAATCATACAGAGAAACGCACTGCATGAGACTCGTTATCTCATGGTATCCGTCATCTCTTTTGTACTTTACAGATAACAACCAGTTTATCTTTGCCGGAGCTTTTAGGGTAAACATAAATTAATGAAGTATTAATCAGGAAAACCGGTTATTCTTTTTGAATCTTTAATTTCAGACTTTCAATCTTATTTTCGACCCTGTCTTTTAATCCCTCTTCTTTTTCCTGGAACTTAAGGGCGCCGTTCCATGCCTCAATCGCATTGTTGTGCTTGCCCATAGCCGCATAAATATCACCCAAATGCTCATGGATTATCGGGTCATCGTTAACAAACTCCAACGCCTTCTTTATGGTCTTTAATGCTGAGTCAAAATTGCCAAGTTTGAAATATACCCATGCGAGGCTGTCAATTATATGACCGCTGTCCGGTTTAAGTTCCAATGCCATCTCAATCAGCGTCAGGGCCTCCTGCAGATTTACACCTTTTTCCGCATAACTGTAGCCAAGATAATTCATCGCTTCAGCATGCTTGGGATTTATCTCGATAGTGCGCTTGAGATGCCTGACCATCTCATCAAACCTGCCTGTCTTTTCATGCACAATTGCCAGATTGAAGTTTATCTCAGCGCTTTCAGGAAACATTTTCAGCCCGTCTGCCAATGTTTCTTCTGCTTTTTTGTAATCCTTCATCTGCATTAAGCTCATCGCCAGATATCCGTATATCTCAGGCTTGCTCTTTTCAAAGTTCAATATCTCCCCGAACATCTCCTTTGCCTCGGCATGCCTTTTTGCCTTCGAATATATGAACCCCAAATGCAGCAGTGCGCCTATATGCTTTGGATCAGATTCCAGTATCTTCTTCAGCTCAGCTTCAGCCTCTTTATCCCTGTTCAGTTCTTCAAGCGTGATTGCAAGATAAAACCTGGTGATGGTGTCGTCAGGCCTTCCGACAAGCACAATCCTGAACTCTTCAACCGCCTTAGCATATTGCTTGTCTTCTACGTACAGCAGTCCCAGTCTGTAGTGCACCTCAATATTAGCCGGCTCCTGGAGCGTTATCTTTTCGAGCTGTTCAATGGCCTTATCCAGAACCTTATCCTTAAGATATATCTGTGTGAGCCGTTCTCTAACAAATAAATTATGGGGATTAAACTCTGTGCTGAGGTTGTAATACTCTTCTGCCTTCTTAAAATCACCCCTTATCTCGTTTATCATTCCGAGGTTTACATAGGCCATGTCAAAGCCGGGCCTTATATCAAGCACTCTCTTAAAATATTCTTCAGCCTTGTCATAAGACTCCTGATTCATGCTTATTACGCCAAGATAATATATCCCCATCAGATTTTCAGGGTCTATCTTTAACAATGATTCAAGGATATCCTCAGCCTCATTGTATTTCCTGTCTGATATGTAAAGAGTGCCCAAGAACAGATACGCCTCTCTTCTTGTCTTATCTATCTTCAGCACCTTTTCAAACATCTGCCTGGCCATTTCTTTATTTTTCCGGCTGTTATACAGCTCGCCGAGGAGTAAAAGCCCGGGGACAAAATCAGGATCTTTTTTTACAGTCTCCTCTGCCATTGCAACAGCCTCGGATATCTTCCCTGTCCTTAAAAGCATATAGTTAATCTGGTTTCTGATAAAAGAGGAGTCAGGGTCTGATCTCAGGACTTCTGAATAATGCTGCAAGGCTTCATCCCATTTGCCGGAGAGTTCAGCCTCATATCCGCGGATGTATTCGTAATATGCCTCTTTCGGAGGGTCAAATTTCTTCTGAGGCGTGCTGTCTACGTGCTTTGTCGTGCAGGAAAAAACTGAGAACGCGACCATCAGCAAAAATATTTTTTTAAACATGTTCTATTATGACATATAACCTGAAAAGGGTTCAAACAAATGACTTGTCATGAAAATAATCTTTGGTTATACTACTTGAGATCAAATTTGGGCGTTATCCGTTAAAAACTTATGCGTATTGAGAAAATCGAACTTATAGGCTTCAAGTCCTTTGCAGATAAAACCTCTTTTAATTTCCATCCCGGAATAACTTGTATCGTCGGTCCCAATGGATGCGGCAAGAGCAACATAGTCGACGCTTTCCGCTGGGTCCTGGGAGAACAGAGCGCGAAAAGCCTCAGAGGCGAGAAGATGGAAGAGGTCATCTTTAACGGCTCTTCTACAAAAAAACCAAAGGGCATGTCAGAAGTTGCTCTGGCAGTGTCCGGCATCGGCGACCCCACGCGGGACAACGGAGACAACGGAGACAGCGTTCAGAATCTTACCAGCATAACAAGAAGGCTATACAGGTCAGGAGAAAGCGAGTACCTCGTAAACAAATCTCTGTGCAGGATGAAAGACATCAAAGACCTTTTCCTCGATACAGGGCTTGAAGTCAAAAGCTATTCCATACTCGAACAGGACAGGATCGCAGCTATACTTAATTCAAAAGCCCAGGACAGAAGATTTCTGATAGAAGAAGTAGCAGGCGTAATGAAATATAAGGTAAGGCGCACAGAGGCACAAAGCAAGCTTGATTCATCAAGACAGAATCTCCAGAGAATAAACGATATTGTATCTGAGGTCAAAAGGCAGATAAACTCTCTTGACCGTCAGGCTAAAAAGGCCGAGAGATATAAAAAACTTGCGGCAGAGATAAGAGTAATAGAGCTAAAAATCGCAAAAAGGGACTATCAGGTTCTGCATAATTCCCTTGAAATAATTCTTAATGAGTATAACTCGCTAAAGGAAAATGAGGCGTTAAGAAAAGGCGAGCTCGCAAAAATCGAGACGATATCCGAGAAAAACCGTCTGGAGCTTCTGGAGAAAGAAAAGGCACTTGAGACTATAGAGCAGGAGTTCCGCGATATCGAGAGATCCATAGCAGAAACCGAAAGGCTTATTGCCGTAGCAAACACGGACAGGGACAATCTCAGGGAATATCTCACAAGGCTTTCATCGCAGAAGAACGAATTCGAGAGCAAAAACACAGAACTGTCGGAAAAACTCAGGGAACTTATTGCTGCGGAATCCACTCTGTCCGCTGATATGACAGGCTTTGAGGATCAGCTCAAAGAGCAAAAAGGCTTCATAGACACACTGGAAAACGAACTCATCGAAAAGGAAAACAGGGTAGAGAGCAGCCGAAAGGAAATGTTCCGCCATTCAGAGGAACTGAGCAATCTCAGAAATGAGATCGGCAAGATGCAGACCTCTTTAGAGGCATTGGAAAGGAAAGAGACTGCTCTGATTAAAGATTCAGAAGAGTCCGGGAAAAGCCTGGATAAAGTAGATGAATCGATAAAAGAGATCGAAGTGCTTCTCAGGAACAAAAACAACGAGATCCTCCTGCTGACAGAAAAAAAGGGGAAATATTCGGAAGAACTTTCCTCTGCAAGGCAGAAGATAGAAGAGATAAGAGCCCGGCTGTCAGAGGCAAAAGAAGAACTTGCGTCTAACATGTCCAGGGCAGCGTCAATGAAAGAGCTTATTCTGGATGCGCCAAGCCGTGAACTGCTTTCAGAAGGCTCCAACCTGCACATCATGTCATCCCTGCCGGACATACTGAGCGCTGACCCTGAGTACGAAAAAGCGATCGAGAATGCACTTGCTGAAAAGGTTAACTCCTTTGTGCTGAAGTCAATCGAGGACATTAAGGTTGCAGTCTCCATACTAAAAAACAAAGGCACAGGCAGGATGTCCTTCATGCCTTTGAATCCTGTGCAGACCTCCAGCCCGGCAGACATCCCTGAAGGAGTCATCGGCAGGGCAATAGATTTTATTAAGATAGAACAGGAGTTCTCTGACATCGCCAAAAACCTTTTAGGGAATGTCTTTATAACAAAGGATCTGGACACAGCCGTTAAAATCAGCGGCAATGGAACCAACTCGATTTTCGTAACCCTTGACGGCGATATAGTCGAGCCTTCAGGCGCTGTAATAGGAGGAGAAGGCAAAGGTGTTCTGAAAAGAAAGAGAGAGATAAGGGAGATTGAAGAGCTTATAAGCGAAAAAAGAACCGCCATAGAAAAAATGAACGGCGAGCTTAACAGGCTGCAGCAGGAACTCTCTGAAAAAGAATCAGGGATAAAGGACCTCGAGACTTCTATCGTTAATGCTGAGAAAGACCTTTCTTTGTCAAAACTGACTTCCAAGAACTATCTTGACGAAAAAGAGAGGATTGACAGAAAACTCTCATATCTCACAATAGAGATTGACGAGATAATAAAGGAAAAAGAATCAATAAATGAACTAATCAATGAGAGGCATGCCCAGATAGACGCAATCGAATCAAAGAAATCCCAGTCAGAAACAGATATGTCAGCCCTCATTGAGGAGATCAGCGGCAGAAAGGCAGACCACGAAAAACAGCGCGCTTACATCACAGACCTTCGTCTTTCGATAACAGCCCATAAAGAAAAGCTGGAGGGCATACTGAAGGATAAAAATTCCGTCAGCCGGTCCATCGAGGAGCTGGTGCATAAAAACACATCCATAGACGAAGAGATAAAATCAATCGGAGACCGCATCGCGCAGAGAGAGACTGAAACAGCTGCCAACGAAGAGAAGACAAAGGTCATGGTATTAAAGGCAGACGAGCTAAGAGAACAGATATCTTCAAGAAGAGACGATATCGAACAGGAAAATCAGATACTTCTTACCCATGATAAGGCGATTAAAGGTTTAAGGCATGAGGTTGATTCTCTGTCCTCCAGGATTGCAGAACTGGACATACAGAAAGCCGAACACAGGCTCAGGATTGAAAACCTGACCGAAAACATACGGCAGAACTACGGCACAGACATAGACTCTTTAACAGCAGAGCCCTTGCTGCCTGAAGATGAAGACAATATAAACGAGTTGAGGAACAAGATACAGGAGCTTGGAGCAGTCAATCTCGGAACTCTTGAGGAGTATGAAGAGCTCAGATCCAGATATGAGTTTCTGTCAAAGCAACAGGAAGACCTTAACAAATCCATAAGCGAACTGGAAGAGGCCATATCAAAGATAAACAGCACGACAAAGAAAAAGCTGAGAGAGGCATTCGACCTATTAAAAGTGAAATTCTCTGAAGTCTTCTTATCTTTATTCGGCGGTGGAAAGGCAGAACTCCTCTTAACAGACGAGAACAATATCCTTGAGACCGGCATTGACATCATTGTTCAGCCTCCGGGCAAAAAACTCCAGAATATAACCCTGCTTTCAGGAGGAGAAAAAGCGCTGACAGCATTGTCGCTTCTTTTTGCGAGCTTTCTGATAAAGCCTACTCCCCTGTGCATCCTTGATGAGGCAGATGCTCCTCTGGACGAGTCAAATACTGTGAGATTCGGCCAGATGATACGGGAACTCTCAAAAGGCATACAGTTTATCGTGATAACCCATAACAGGGTGACAATGGAAGCCTCAGACTATATTTACGGAATAACCATGGAAGAGCCCGGGGTGTCCAAGGTAATTTCGATGCAGCTTGTAGAATCATGAT
>CAZBSJ010000014.1:0-3296 GCA_964494165.1 uncultured Nitrospiraceae bacterium | reverse complement strand
AAATGATCGGCTCGCTTAGAGGCAAACTCATCTCAAGAAGACCTGACAACCTGATTGTTGAGGTCAACGGCATCGGCTATCAGGTAAACGTCCCGTTAAGCATACTTTCCAACCTGCCTGAGGAGGGAAGCAACGTGTTCCTTAACATTTATACTCACGTGCGTGAGGATGCCCTGCAATTGTACGGGTTTTCGACCGAAGAAGAGAAAAAGATATTCACTGTCCTTCTCAGCATAACAGGCATCGGCCCCAAGATGGCTTTGAACATACTTTCAGGCATATCCCACAGCGACTTCTTAACTGCTATTGAAAAGGAAGACGTTGCCCTGCTCTGCAGGATACCTGGACTCGGCAAAAAAACAGCCCACAGACTGATACTCGAACTCAAAGAAAAACTCCCGTCTGCGGAAAAGCCCAAAGACAGGGTATTTGAAGACACGCTGTCTGCGCTTGTAAATCTCGGATATAAAAAATCTGTTGCGCAGGAATGCCTGGAGGCTGCATATAAAAAAGGAACCAGAGACATAGAAAGCCTTATTAAAGAATCTCTGAAATACCTTAATAAGGGGACAGTTGAAGAGGCAAGATGATCTTAAAAGACGATCAGCCTGAGCGGGCTTTGAGCCCTGGGAAAAAACAGGAAGACATGCCTTATGAGATTAATCTCAGGCCAAAGGTCTTTGATGATTTTGTAGGGCAGGAAAAGATAAAGGAAAATCTAAAGGTGTTTATCACTGCTGCAAAGCAGAGGAATGAGCCTTTAGACCATGTGCTTTTCTGCGGGCCTCCCGGCCTCGGCAAGACAACACTGGCCGGCATAATCGCGAACGAGCTTAATGCAAATATACGCTCAACCTCAGGCCCTGTGCTTGAAAGGCCGGGCGACCTTGCGGCAATACTTACAAACCTGTCTGAATTCGACATACTTTTTATTGATGAGATCCATCGCCTGCCGAGAATCGTAGAGGAGGTTCTATATCCTGCAATGGAGGACTACCAGCTCGATATAATCATCGGGCAGGGGCCAAACGCAAGGACATTGAAACTCAATCTCCCGAAGTTCACTCTAATCGGCGCAACTACACGGACAGGATTATTAACCTCTCCTTTACGAGACAGGTTCGGTGTAATAAACAGGCTGGGGTTCTACGAGCCGGCTGACCTCAGGAAGATAGTATTAAGGTCAGCACAGATACTCGAGACAGGCATTAAGGACGACGCAGCCGTCGAGATAGCAATGCGTTCGCGCGGCACACCGAGAATTGCCAACAGGCTTTTGCGCAGGGTCAGGGACTTTGCGCAGGTTAAGGGAGACGGGGCGATTGACCTTAATATAACCCGCCAGTCTCTCATAGCGCTCGATGTTGATGAAAAGGGTCTTGACGACGTAGACAGAAAGCTCCTCACAACAATAATCGAAAAATTCGGCGGAGGGCCTGTAGGCGTTGATACACTATCAGCCGCATTGCGTGAAGACAGGGAGACGATTGAGGATGTTTACGAACCATATCTGCTTCAGGAAGGGCTTCTTGAACGAACGCCCCGGGGCAGATTCGCCACAAAAAATGCATACGCTCATCTTGGGATAAATATTCCACAGGGGCTATTTTAAACAGGGAGGTAACATGAAAAGACATTTAGCGTTATTAGCGCTGTTTACATGCATGCTTTTTCTTAAAGCCCATGCACAGGACTTCGTTAATCTGACAACCGAAGAACTGAAAAAGATGATGGACAAAAAAACAAAGATGGTGATAGTGGATGCAAGAGAGGAGATTGCATACAGGGACGGTCATCTTCCCAAGGCTATAAACATACCGCCTGACAAACTTTATGTAATCGACAAGCTCCTGCCAAAAGAAAAAAACAGCCTAATAGTTTTTTACTGCTGGAGCTGGGGCTGACCTTTAACCAGAGAGGCTGCTGTAGCAGCCATGAAATCAGGATATACAAACATCAGGACATATCAGGCCGGGTATAACGAATGGAAGGAAAAGAAGCATAAGATAGAAAAATAAATATTTTATCTTACAGGCTTCTTGAACAGCTTAAGGTTTAATATGCATTCGCCGATCTGTCCGTTCTTGGTGGAATCGTAAAGATTCACATTATATCCCTTAAGTCCGCGGCTGAATGCCGACTTTACAACCTGGGTAACAGGGCAGATCGGGACAATGTCATCCCCCTGCCCTCTGAGCATCTCATTTGCATCGCAGATATGACACCGCTTCACATCCACCTCTATCCTTCCGTCATCATGCACCTTAATCTTCGGGTCGCGTGAAAATCTCAGCTCTTTATTCAAAAAAATTTCAAGGGCCTTCCTAATTTCCTCGACTGTTTCAGGTTTTTTCTCAAGGCTGTTCAGCCACTCTGTTGCAATGATATTACCCAGTTTTACGTTTAATTTAACCGCATCAAGCCCCAGAGCCTTGAATATCGCGGCATGATAGCGGATAAAAAAATCCTTGTGAATCTCTTTTGCCATATCTAACGTCTCCCGTCAAAAAATCAAAAATACCCGAAGTTTTATTATAACAAAATAGCTCCAGAGCCGTTTATGTTAGAATATTCAGTTATTCATTCAATAAATAACCCTGCAGCTTAGACTGCAGGGTATCCTAAAATTTCCTCTCCCTTAATGGGAGGGGAATAAGGGAAGGGTGAAAAGGATTTTAAGATGAAGATAGCCATTATCGGACTTGCGAATTCAGGAAAGACTACGATATTTAATGCACTAACAGGACTTAACCTTGAGACAACAGTCTACCCCACTGTAATATCAGAACCTCACATAGGAGTTGTTAAGGTCCCGGATATAAGAGTAAACAGACTTGCCGAGGTCTATAATCCCAAAAAGACAACGTATGCAACAGTCGAATACATAGACTACATCGGGCTCACAAAAGGCGATATCGAACAGAATAGAAGGGTCTTTGACCTTATTAAGGATGCGGACACAATCGTACATGTCGTCAGAGGGTTTGAGGACGAATCAGTCGTGTCTCCCATGGGAAATATAAATCCGAGGCGCGACGCAGAAACAATCGAGCTTGAGATGATATTCGGCGACCTTGAGCTTGTGGACAAAAGGCTCGAAAGAATGGAGCAGGGCTTAAAAAGAGGCAAAAAGCCTGATGAGGGAGAGAAAAAAGTCCTCGTAAAATGCAAAGAGGCGCTCGAAAAAGAGACTGCCTTAAGAGACCTCGATTTTTCAGATGAAGAACTGAAGATTATGAGAAATCTCCAGTTCATGTCCATTAAGCCTGAGCTTGTTGTGCTGAATGTTGCAGAAG
>CAZBSJ010000013.1:6646-17318 GCA_964494165.1 uncultured Nitrospiraceae bacterium | reverse complement strand
AATTTCCCTCTCAAAATATTACCCATTTCCCACATTAAAAGACAAGCTTTGCAAAGCTCAGAACTTGATAACAGCCCTGTCTATCTTGTCAACCGGTCTGACCCAAGACTATAATACAAAAATGGCTAAGGTAAAGACCTTCTATCAGTGTCAGGCTTGCGGTTATGTCAGCCCCAAATGGCTCGGGAAGTGCCCGGACTGCGGAGAGTGGAATACGATTGTTGAGGAGAAAAAGCAGTCAGGCTCATGGAAAAAGCAGTCAGGGGGAGCAGAGCCTTTGCCTCTGGATGCAATAATAAGCGGAAAAGAGCAGCGCACAACAACTGACATAAAAGAATTCGACCGGGTGCTCGGAGGAGGAGTTGTTGCGGGATCTGTGATACTTATCGGAGGAGACCCTGGAATCGGCAAATCAACCATACTGCTGCAGGCAATCTCAGGGCTTGCGCAAAAATACGGCAGTGCGCTTTACATCTCAGGCGAGGAATCTCCTGAACAGATAAAACTGCGGGCTGAAAGGCTTCACATTGACTCTGGGAAGATAATACTGTTGGCCGAGACATCTCTTGAGACCATTATAGACACCGCATCCAAACTCAATCCCGGAGTTGTTGTCATTGATTCAATCCAGACAGTATACAGCGAAGAGATGCCTTCAGCGCCCGGCTCTGTAGGCCAGGTAAGGGAATGCGCAGCCAAGCTTATGTTCTTTCCAAAAAAATCCGCTATACCCGTCTTTATAGTCGGGCATGTCACAAAAGAAGGTGCTATAGCCGGGCCGCGTGTGCTCGAACATATAGTTGACACAGTGCTTTATTTCGAGGGCGACAGAGGACATTCATACAGGATATTGCGCACAGTGAAAAACCGTTTTGGATCAACCAATGAGATAGGCGTCTTTGAGATGTCAGACAGTGGACTATCAGAAATAACAAATCCGTCAGAACTGTTTCTGTCAGAAAGGCCATTGAATGTCTCAGGCTCTACTGTGGTTGCATGCATGGAAGGCACAAGGCCTTTGATGGTAGAGATTCAGGCATTGGTTTCGCCAACTACATTCGGAATGCCCAGGAGGACAAGCATCGGCGTTGATTTTAACAGGGTGAATCTCTTAACTGCCGTGCTTGAAAAAAGGGCAGGCCTGCACCTTGGAGCAGCAGACATATTCTTAAACATTGTGGGCGGCCTTAAGATAGTCGAGCCTGCGATAGATCTCGGGATAGCAACCACCATAGCCTCGTCTTTAAGGGAGATACCCATTGATCCAAGGATATTTATGTTCGGCGAGGTCGGCCTCTCAGGCGAGATAAGGGCGGTTGCTTATGCTGAACAGAGGATTAAAGAAGCTGCAAAGATAGGGTTCACAAAAGCTATAATATCAAATACAAATTATGAAAGGCTGAGAGAATCTTTCGGGATTGAACTCATTGGCGTAAGAAATATCGAAGATGCTCTAGATGCCATATTCGGAAGATAAAAGACATATGCAAAACAAAAATCACAGACAGCAGGTTTTAAAACTAAAAATATTTTTCCCACTTTTATTCATATCGCTCTTACTGCTTTCCTGTTCAGCAAAGAAAATCGAACTGCCTGATTTTGAAGGTGCTGACATAAATGATGTCATTAACGGCTTCAGCGGAATAGAAAAGGTAGAAGCAGTAGTGTCTGTGGAATTCGAAAAAGGGGACGGCACAATGACAGGGGATGCCGCGCTTGAGCTTACTGAAAATACTCTTAACCTGAGAGTCTATTCCCTGGGATTTCCTGTTGCAGAGCTTAATGAAGCAGACGGCATTATTAAGAGCAAGCCAGAAATCAGCGCTAACAAAGGGCTCATACTTGTAGACGGTTTAAGGTACGGCATATTATGGTGGCTTATTAGGGGATATGAAACCGAAGAACTTGACAGGCTTTATGAGCTGAGGAATTCATGGCAGCGGATAGGCGTGGATAAAAAAATTATGCTTCCCACTTACCAGATAATCGAGCTTTACGACGGCAAGGAATTACGAATATTATATGAGGAGCCTATGAAGGCGGATAACTTCTGGTATCAGTCAAGGCTCAGGATAGAACTGGCAAAATATGTCGTGAAACTAAAGATCAAGCGCATTGCTTTCCAGCCCCGTTCAGCCCAAGATCAATAGCAACAGTATTGATGATGTCCTCATCAATGACATTTTTCTTGAAAAGAAAACCGTTAAGAAGCGCATTATCGCATATCGCATTTATCAGTCGGGGAACGCCGTCAGAAAATTTATATATAGCCTCGACCGCCTTATCAGTGAATGGATTTCTGGGACAGCCTGCAACCTGAAGCCTGTGGTTTATATATTGCTTTGTGTTCTCATGAGAAAAGGCCTTCAGCGATATCCTTATGGCAACCCTCTGTTTTAAAGGCTCATCAAGCTCTAATACCGTATCCAGCTCAGGCAATCCAACGAATATAAAATTAACCATTTTTCCTTCCGGCATTTCCATATTCAGCAGGCCCCTGAACTCTTCCATAATCTCTCTGGACTTCAGCATCTGTACCTCGTCAATAATAATGACAGCTGCCTTGCCCTGATCACCGAGTTCAATAAGCCTTTTATAAATCTGGCCCAGAAGATCAACCTTATCTTCCTTTACCTCTGTTACGCCTATCTGTATGGCAAGTTTTTTCAGAAGCCAGTCTGCGCTGACAGATGAATGTATTACAACCAGCAGAGCTGCCTCAAACAAATTCTCATTCAGCTCTTCGAGAAGCCTTCTCGCCAGGGTGGTCTTGCCGGTGCCTATGTCTCCTATAACAACAGCAAGGCCTTTTTTCGTATCAATAGCGTATCTCAGCTTAACCAAGGCCTCTGAATGCTGCGTGCCCTTGTAATAGAACCTGTTGTCAACAACATTGGAGAATGGATGTTCTTTCAAATTATAATAAGCTAAGTAGTCCATAACCTTATAGATATGATACCCTTTCCCTCTTTGCCTTGGGCTTTTCAGCTACTGCTGCAGGTTTTTCTCCAGAGATGTCTCCCATTGATTTTAACGAGTTAATCTTTTCCGCAACTTTTCTGAACTTTGCGTTCCAGCCGTATATCTCAGTATAAAAGCTAAGGGCTTGTTTTATGTCCCCATTTTTTTCATGCGCCTCTGCCAGATCGTATTTTACACCCCAGTATGATTCATCTCTTACCTCTATCTTTCCTAACGCACTGCTGAAAGATTCAATCGCTAGAGAGAACATCCCCTTAGACATATAACAGAGACCGAGCATACTGTCGGACTGAATGATTTTTTTAGGATCATTTTTACAGAGCTGGAACTCCCTTATTGCATCATCCAGAAGCCCCATCTCTTTATATGCAATACCAAGATTATAATGGGTTTCTGAATCTTCTTCACCCAATTCTTTTTCAAGTCCTTTTTTGAACTCCTCAAATATGTCAAGCACGTCATTTTCGAGCGTAGGCTCTGAAACCTCCTGCGCCTCCAATGTCTCAGTGACTGAAAATGTCTCTGCAGGAGTTTCAATAGAAGGCTCAGGCTCAATAACCTGTTCTTCACCGGATTTTACGATAAACTCTTCTGCCGGTGATTCGATTATTTCTTCTGCAGGCTGTTCAGCAACAACTTCCTCTGCTGCAGAGGATTCCAAACCGATGCTGGCCATCTTCTCTTTTATCTCTTCATTATCAGGGAAAAGGTTCAGGAGCCTCTCATAAATAGTCCTTGCGTCTTCTGCAAGCCCCTGGCGCAAATAAAATTCAGCCTCAGCAAGCTCCTCGCTGTAATCATCTATGCTGCCGGTTTTCTGACCGGTATCTTCAGATATCTTGGATATATCCGGTGTCTCTTCTGCAGGATGACGAACGGGTGCTTTTTCTGCAAGCCTCGGGTCATCAGGATTTATTATGTATGCCTCTTTTAATAACATCTCTTTCTGTTCAAGGTCTTCGCTTTTCCCGCAGATCTCTGCCAATGCAAGGCACTCGCTAACAGCATTCTCTTTGTCCCCGATACTTACGTACAAAGCCTTCAGCTTTGCATGCACATCTATATTTTCCGGCCTCTGAACCTTAAGGCTTTCGAGTAAGGCCTTTGCCTCGTCATAAAGCCCGTACCTTACAAATATCTCTGACTCTACCAGAGACTCTTCAAATGTCTTGGCAGGTTTTTCAGCCGGCCCCACCCCTCCGCCAAGCTCCCTCTCGAGATCAGCAATCTTGTCTTTCAGTGAAACATCGTCCGGGTGCAGCTGCAGGGCCTCCTGATAACAGCTGATTGCTTCATTTAGCTTGCCGCTCTCTGCAATCACAAAGTTGTCTCCGAGAAAAACTAGCTCACTAAAGGCAGAATCCGTATCGCCTTTCTGTTTATAAAGCGAGACCAGTTTCTTTCTTGTTTCGACAGGCTCTATATCAGTAAATTTTGTGAGTGTGTCTATCGCCTCATCTACCTTTCCTCCAAAAACCATATCATCAATTAAGGCGCTGTTCACTTGCCATGCCTGCTGCATATCCCCCTGCTTAAGATAAATATCTCCCAGAAGTTTTTTTGCGGTAATATTCGAAGGTTCTGCTGCGACAATCTTATTCACATGCTGAATAGCTTCAGCAAAAGAATCATTGTCAATCAGTATCTGCGCGTATTTCAAAGAGAGGTCTGAATCTTCAGGGAAAAGAGATATCGCCTTTTTTATAATTTCAACCGATTGTTTTTGATCTCCAGCACGCGCCAGCAAAGAGCTCATGCAAAGCAAAGCGTCTTTGTTATTGGACTGCAGATCAAGGGCCTTTTTAAGATATGTCTTTGCATTATTAATATCATCCTTATCTTCGTATACCCTGGCTATATGCAGGTACTCTTTGGATGCCTCTATGTGCAAGCCTTCTTTTATGAAAAGCTCTGCGACCTTATTTCTCAGTGATATATTTGATGGTGAAAGCCCCAGTATCTTGTCATATGTACGAAGCAAAGCATCTTTTTTGCCTTCTTTGGAAAGGATATCAGCACTGGCAAGATAATACTTTATGGCATCTGTGGCTAATCCTTTTTCTTCGCTTAATTCACCCAAAGCAAAAAGCGAATCAGGATTGGAGGGGTTAATATTTAATATCTTCTTATAAAGGGCTAATGCCTTAACTGAAAATCCGTCATCCCTGAAAAAGCGTGCTGCCTTGCTGAAAGCAGCAATCGCAGAATTCTTGTCGCCTTTCTTTAGATAAAGATCTCCTACTGTATTGCACGAATTGGCATCAGGGGATTCTTTTATCAGCTTTTCCCATTCGGCAATTGCCTTATCTATCTGCCCCTTGGCAAGGTACTTCTGGGCTTCTTTTATGGTTGAAGCTTTATCAGACATGTTGCTTTTTTAAAGTATCATATATCCGCAAAAAGGTCAATGATTATAACCAGTTAACATCTTATATCACTGCCAAAATCATCTTTAAAATCAAAAACAAGCTTAATATAGCCAAGTCAATTTACTGCTTCCATTTTTAAGGGAAAATCATTAAACTATATAACTCAATACCCTTCCAAAGGAGGCTGATTATGTCAAAAGGGAACTATTTTTTCACTTCAGAGTCTGTAACAGAGGGACATCCTGATAAGATAGCAGATCAGATATCAGATGCAATCTTGGATGCAATGTTATCAAAAGACCCTAAGTCAAGAGTCGCATGCGAGACCATCGTAACCACAGGGCTGGCGTTTGTTGCCGGAGAGATAACAACCAGTTGTTATGTAGAGATCCCGCTGATTGTAAGAGAAACCATAAAAGAGATAGGCTACACAAGAGCAAAATACGGCTTTGATTATGAGACATGCGCAGTCATCACTGCCATACACGAGCAGTCATCTGATATTGCCATGGGCGTTGATATTGGAGGCGCAGGAGATCAGGGCTTAATGTTCGGATATGCATGCAATGAAACTCCTGAACTGATGCCGATGCCGATCATGCTGGCGCACAAACTTTCGATGCGGCTCTCTGAGGTCAGGAAAAAAGACATACTCGGATATCTGAGGCCTGACGGAAAAACTCAGGTGACCGTTGAGTATAAGAACGGAACTCCCCAGAGGGTAGACACCATAGTAATATCAGCGCAGCACAGCCCGGATATAACACTAAAGGAAATGAAAGAAGACATAATTGAAAAAGTAATAAAGCCTATTGTGCCAAAGGAACTTCTTGATGAAGAGCGTATTACTTATCACATAAACCCTACAGGCCGTTTCGTAGTAGGCGGCCCGATGGGTGACACAGGGCTTACAGGCAGAAAGATTATTGTCGACAGCTACGGCGGAGTCGGAAGCCATGGAGGTGGATGTTTTTCCGGAAAGGATCCGACAAAGGTAGATCGTTCAGGCGCTTACATGTCAAGGTATATAGCAAAGAATATTGTTGCTGCCGGCATAGCTGACAGGTTAGAGGTCCAGATCGCATATGCGATTGGCGTGCCTGAACCTGTATCCATACATGCAAATACTTACGGCACAGGGAAGATAGACCACGACAAAATAGTAAAGCTCATCAGAGAAAATTTCAGCCTGACCCCAAAAGGCATGATAGACACGCTTTACCTCAGGCGGCCTATCTTCAAAAAAACGGCTGCCTACGGACATTTTGGAAGAAACGATGATGATTTTACCTGGGAGAAAACAGATAAAGCAGAAACACTTAAAAGGGCTGCCGGCCTGTAAAAACACACGGAGGGTTGATGATTAAAAGAGATATAAAAGATATCAGACTCGCTGAAAAAGGAAGACTTCGCATAGAGTGGGCTGGCAAGGAAATGCCTGTTCTTAAGAGCATCGCAGCCCGTTTCAGAAAGGAAAAACCGCTAAGGAAAATAAAGATTGCCGCATGCCTTCATGTTACTACAGAGACAGCAACCCTTGTTGAAACTCTTAAGGCAGGTGGCGCAGAGGTATATCTGTGCGCTTCTAACCCTTTGAGCACCCAGGATGATGTTTCTGCTTCGCTTGTAAAAAATTCAGGCATCTCTGTATTTGCCATAAAAGGAGAAAACCACAAAACCTATTACAAACATATAATGGATGCCTTATCACTAAAACCGAATATAACCATGGATGACGGCGCTGACCTGGTGTCGGTACTTCATACCAAAAGAAAAGACTTACTTCAAAATCTTGTGGGCGGAACTGAAGAGACGACCACTGGCGTAATAAGGCTAAGAGCCATGGCTGAAAAGGGAGTGTTAAAATATCCTATCATTGCGGTAAATGATGCATATACAAAATATCTGTTCGACAACCGGTACGGAACCGGGCAGTCAACCATTGACGGAATACTAAGGGCAACAAACAGGTTAATCGCAGGCTCTGTCTTTGTGGTTGCAGGCTATGGATGGTGCAGTAAGGGCATAGCCATGCGCGCCAAAGGAATGGGAGCTAAGGTCATCATTACTGAGATAAACCCTTTAAGGGCGTTAGAGGCTACGATGGACGGCTTCGAGGTTATGCCAATGAGAGAAGCGGCAAGAATCGGTGATATTTTTGTTACAGCTACAGGCGATATCGATGTAATTTACGCGCAGTGTTTTTCACTTATGAAAGACGGCGCCATATTTTGCAATTCAGGCCATTTTAATGTTGAGATATCGATAGAGGCATTGAAGAAGATGTCAAAATCCAGGCGGATTATCAGGAATTTTGTAGAAGAGTACACATTGAAAAACGGCAAAAAGCTTTATCTCCTAGGAGACGGCCGCCTGATAAACCTCGCTGCTGCTGAAGGGCACCCCTCCTCTGTTATGGATATGAGCTTTGCAAACCAGGCTTTATGCGCAGAATACATGGTCAAAAATTACAAAAGTTTTGAAAAGAAAGTTTACAGCGTTCCTGAAAAGATAGACAGCGATATATCAAGATTAAAACTTAAGGCCATGGGCATCAAAATTGATGTGCTCACAGAAGAGCAGGAAAAATACCTTAAAAGCTGGGAACTGGGGACATGACCTCTCGTAAGATCCAGATATATGACACAACGCTTCGTGACGGATCACAGGCAGAAGATATATCTTTTTCTGTAGAGGACAAGCTAAGGATCACGGAAAAACTGGATGAACTTGGCGTTCACTATATCGAGGGCGGATATCCGGGCTCGAACCCTAAAGACTCGGAATACTTCAAAAAGGCAAACAAGCTTAAGCTTAAGCGCTCTGTTCTTGTTGCATTCGGAAGCACCCACAAACCAAAACATAAGGCAAAAGACGATGCGAACCTTAAGTCATTGATAGAATCAGAGACTCCGGTAATAACCATTTTCGGAAAGACATGGGACTTCCATGTAAAAGAATCTCTCAGAATTCCTCTGGAGGAAAACCTTGAGATTATCCACAACTCTGTGGCCTTTCTTAAAAAACATACCGATAAGGTTTTCTTTGACGCAGAGCATTTTTTTGACGGATATAAAGACAATAAAGAATTTGCGATCAAATGCCTGCTTACCGCACAGGATGCAGGGGCTGATTGCCTTGTACTTTGCGATACGAATGGCGGGACACTGCCTGTTGACCTCAGAAAGATTACCGGCGATGTGCTGGAAAAGGTTAACTGCCAGGTCGGAATACATTCTCATAATGATTCGGAATGCGCTGTTGCAAACTCCATAATCGCGATAGAGCTTGGGGCATCACAGGTCCAGGGCACAATAAACGGCCTCGGGGAAAGATGCGGCAATGCCAATCTATGCTCGATAATTCCAAATCTCCAGATCAAGCTTGGGAAAAAGTGCATCACAGATGCACAGTTAAAAACTCTAAGAGATGTATCCAGATTTGTGAATGAGATATCAAATCTCAGGCATTTCAAACGCCAGCCGTTTGTAGGCGACAGTGCCTTTGCCCATAAGGCTGGCATACATGTCAGCGCTGTAATGAAAAGACCTGAAACATACGAACACATAAGACCGGAGCTGGTCGGAAACTCTCACAGAGTTCTGATATCAGACCTTGCTGGCAAAAGCAATATCATCAGAAAGGCGAATGAATTTAAACTGCATATCACACCTGATTCTCCCCAGCTTCAGGATATCCTTAATAAACTAAAGGACCTAGAACATCAGGGTTTTCAGTTTGAGGGTGCAGATGCATCGTTTGAGCTTCTGCTTAAGAAGATCCTCGGTCTCCACAGAAAATTCTTTGACCTCATCGGGTTCAGGGTAATAGTCGAAAAGAGGAAAGAAGGCGAAGTACCATTAAGCGAGGCTACTATAATGGTGAAGGTTGGAGGCAAGATCGAGCATACCGCTGCCACAGGCAACGGACCTGTCAATGCTCTCGACAATGCATTAAGAAAAGCGCTCGAAAACTTCTATCCTGAATTAAAAGAGGTTAAATTACTCGACTATAAGGTCAGGGTACTTACAGCAGGCAAAGGCACATCAGCAAAGGTCAGGGTTCTCACTGAGTCTGGCGATGAAAAAGACAAATGGGGCACTGTAGGTGTGTCAGAGAACATAATCGAGGCATCATGGCAGTCGCTGGTGGACAGTATAGAGTATAAGCTTCTTAAGGAAAAAGAATAACCTGCTTAAGGCATCTTCTAAGAAAAAACTTTTTATCACATAAAAATATATCTTGAATAAATAAAAATTTTTATTGTATTTTACTCTACTCTTGTATTCTAATATATAGAGTCAAAATGACAGAGATCGAATTATATGAAAAAGGCATAGCATTCCTGAAGGAAGACAATCCTCTGAGTGCGCTGGCCTGCTTTGAAAAGGCCTATGCCATTAAAAAACTTCCTGAAATCCAGTCTTATTTAGGCTTCTGCATTGCAATTGAACGCGGAAAGATTACAGAGGCCCTTGGTCTCTGTAATAATGCCATAGCCCGCGAGCCTGACAATCCGGTCCATTATCTTAACCTTGGAAGGATATATCTGAAGACAAGCAGGAAAGCTGAGGCGATGGAGGCCTTCAGGAAAGGACTCTCTATAGGGGATAATGAAGAGATACGTTTTATACTTGATAGTCTTGGCACCAGGAAAAAACCGGTTTTCTCATTTCTTCCGAGAGACAGCTTCCTGAACAGATACGCGGGCCTAATCCTTCACAGGCTGAAATTAAGATAACTCGCTGTGACTTTTGAAAAGCCGGCATGTTAAAATGTTATGGCTATGGAAGAGATCGGAGTAGTCAAAAGCACAGAAGGAATAACGGCAAAGGTCTCTGTTCCGAGAAAAAGCGCTTGTGAGGGCTGCACAGCAGGCACATGCAAGCCTGATGAGCAGTCGATGGAAATCGAGGCCTTTAATAAAGCAAAGGCAAAGGTTGGACAGAGAGTGCTGGTTACCTTAAAGACCTATACTTACCTTAAGGGCGCAACTATTGTGTACGGGATTCCTGCAATAGCCCTTATCATAGGCGCAATCCTCGGTAAAGAATTATTCAGCAATATTATAAAAAATATAGACCCTGACATACTGTCTGCGATTTTCGGCTTTGGTTCATTTGCACTCGCGTTCTTGGCAATCAAAATATGGAGCGCGAATCTTGAGAAAAAAACTGAATCAAAGCCTGTTATAGAAAAAATACTTGACTAAATCTAAGTAAACAGTATTCAGCTAATAGTCACAAACAAGAGCTATTTTCTTTTTACTGTTCACTATTCACCTGGAGGGTTATATGACTAATTTTGATCTCAACAAACTA
>CAZBSJ010000013.1:0-6546 GCA_964494165.1 uncultured Nitrospiraceae bacterium | reverse complement strand
GCAATTTCCGGCGTTAAGGCAGAGACGGAAAAAGTCTGGAAATACGCATGCGAATACGAGGTTCCAAGAATAATCTTTATAAATAAGATGGATAAAGAATCCGCCAATTTTCCAAGCGCCCTTGATGAAATCAAAGAGTCTTTCGGCACAGAAGGCATGCCACTTCAGATACCAATGGGTTCTGGCGAGGGGTTCGAAGGTATCATAAACCTGATTAATATGAAGGCATACAAATTTTCGAATGGCAAGGCATCCGAACAGGACATCCCTTCCAATATGCTTTCATCAGCCCAGGAATACAGAAAGAAACTTGTTGAAAAAATTGCAGAAGCCGATGATTCTCTCCTCGAAAAATATCTCGAGGGAGGAGAACTGACCCAGGATGAGATTATTAAGGGCATAAAAGAAGGGTCTCTTACAAAAAGGTTCATCCCTGTTGTATGCGGTTCAGCCGTCAAAAATATAGGCATACCCCAGCTTCTTGAAGCAATAACTCTATGCCTCCCCTCCCCTCTGGATCTGGTAAAAATATTCCCGATAAAAGGCAAAAACCCTAAAGATTCCAAAGAGGTAGAAAGAAAGCCTGATGAAAAAGAGCCGTTCTCTGCATATGTTTTCAAGACAATAGCAGACCCGTATGCAGGAAAGCTATCTCTTTTCAAGGTTTACTCCGGAACTTTAAAGGCTGATTCAAATGTATTGAACTCTACAGCAAGCGCTAAAGAAAGAATCGGACAGATATTCTATATGCAGGGGAAAAAGCAGATACCCGCAAGTGCTGTCGGGCCGGGTGAAATAGCTGTAGTGGCAAAACTAAAGGAGACGAATACAGGAGACACTCTGTGTGATGATGCTAATCCCATCGTATATGAAAAGGTGAAATTCGCAGAGCCTATAATATCTTACGCAATCGCACCCAAGACAAAAGGAGACGAGGAAAAGGTAAGCGTAGGCCTCAGCAGGATCCTTGAGGAAGATCCGACACTCAAATTCCATAGAGACGAGGAGACTAAGGAAATGCTTCTTTCGGGCATGGGACAGGTTCATCTTGAGGTCTCTCTCGAAAGACTAAAAAGAAAATTCGGAGTCGAGGTTGAGATGAAGACTCCGAAGATCCCTTACAGGGAGACAATAAAAGCCCATGCTAAGGCACAGGGCAAATACAAAAAGCAGTCCGGCGGCCGCGGCCAGTATGGCGACTGTTCAATAGATATAGAGCCTCTGCCAAAAGGCGGCGGCTATGAATTCGTTGACAAGATAGTTGGAGGCGTTATCCCCCAGCAATACAGGCCGGCTGTTGAAAAAGGGGTAGTTGAGACAATGAAGGAAGGAATCGTAGCAGGCTATCCTATAGTAGATATGAAAGTAACGCTCTTTGACGGCTCTTATCACACGGTTGATTCCTCAGAAATGGCATTTAAAATAGCCGGCTCAATGGCATTGAAAAAGGCGTTCCAGGACGCAAAGCCCGTGCTCCTGGAACCGATAATGAAAGTAGAGGTAACAACCCCTGATGAGACCCTCGGGGCTGTAATAGGAGATCTTAATTCAAAAAGAGGCAAAGTCCAGGGCGTTGAA
This sequence comes from uncultured Nitrospiraceae bacterium, assembly GCA_964494165.1. GTDB lineage: Bacteria > Nitrospirota > Thermodesulfovibrionia > Thermodesulfovibrionales > UBA1546 > CAZBSJ01. The sequence goes on along the minus strand of CAZBSJ010000013.1, from coordinate 4,968 downwards.
GCGCAGGCGCGGAGCCAGAAGATTTCTGCCTTAGTCCCTATGTCTGAAATGCTTACATATGCTAACCAGCTTCACAGCCTTACTTCAGGAAGAGGATTATATTCTATGGAATTCTCGCACTATGAAGATGTGCCTTCACATTTAGCCCAAAAGATAATCGCTGAAAAAGAGGCGCAGAAAAAGGAAAAAACAGAAGAGAAATAATAATAAAAAGGGAGCGGTCAATTCGACCGCTCCCTTTTTCATTCCAGAGACCTAATCTTTTGTTATCGTATATTTACCGTCTTTGTCAATCTTGATATCAGCATTAAGAAACCGAACCTTATAGCCTGCCTCTTTCAAATTAAGATAAGCCATTTCAGCTCTTACGCCTGTTACACAGTGAACAAATATTTCCTTATCCTTTGGAATTTCTGCCAGCCTTGAAGATATAGCTTGCGCAGGTATATTCTTTGCACCTTTAAGCATGCCCTGCATAGCTTCATCCTCGTCTCTTACATCCAAAATGAGTTTATCTTCAGGCAAAGTATCCGCAATTTTCTTAAATTCCACTATCTGTACTTCTCCTGGCCTTGGTTTTGCTGTGTAAGCGAGTTTTGTCTTAACAGGACTGATATCCCCTGTCTTTATCAGATGAGGAGATGCTGTTGCAACTCCCTCATAACCACCCTTTAATACAGAAACATTTCTGTATCTTCCTTTTGAAATTGCTATTTGAGCCAGCTCTGCAGCATCTCTCATATCAGCAGCATCGCCATAAAGAATAATAGGCGCTTTTTTATCATTAGGCAGATATTCAAGAGACGGTTCAAATATCCTCGATGGCAGGCTTACAGCTCCTTGAATAAAACCTTCTTTCAAACGTTTTGCTTTTCTTATATCAATAAGGATAAAAGGCATATCTTTTTTGATCATATCGTCAATAAAGACATTCGTAGCTTCCAATCCCTTCCCAGCCTTTCTCCATGCAGGCATACCATCATGAAATATTTTCACATTTGTGTAGCCTAGTTTCTCCGCCTTACTGGCAGAGGATGGGCTCAGCATTCAGGTAGGGCCGCCGCAGTAGAAGATGAGCATCCTGTCCTTTTCCTTTGGAAGCTTATCTGCAAGCTTATCAAAGTCCGCATCATATATAGAAATGGAAGTCGGTATATGCCCCTCATGATATCTGGCCGCTGGTCTGGAATCTACAAGAAGGAACTTCCCTTTTAAAGTCCCCTTATCCACAAGCTTTGAAAGCGCCTCGACATCTATCAATTTTTCTGCCGGCACCTTTGCTGGCTGTTTAACTGACACCTTGGCTGCATATAGCACACCTTCTGTTTCTATTATGTGAACCGCTATCTCTTTATCTTTTGAAATTTTTCCAAAAGACTCTGCACCTAGAAGCTCTGTTTTATCATCATACTTTGTCAGCCATGATGCTGCTCCAATATTAACCTGAATTGTCATTGCTTTCCCAGAAACCCCACCGAGTACTCCGCGCAGTATCTTCTCATCAGGCTGATGACATTGCTTGCAAATTGGTGAAATCTTTGGCTTCTGCGCAACTTCTGCTGTTATTCCCATAGTGCCTAACAAAAACAATCCTGTCACCATAAGAATGGTAATAATTGTTATCCTTCTCTTATTACCCACAGTACCTCCTAAATATTGTTTTTTTACCTGCCAACGGCAGGTTTCACTAACTTCATATTTTTAAATATAATTTAATTTAAATTTAAAAGCAACCAAAAAAGCATTTCTGCGTAACTTCTTGACTTTCAAGCGGATATAGTGGTAATTTTCATCTTATGCCAAAAGAAGTTTCAGATAAACAGAAAGATTATAAAGACACCTTAAATCTTCCACAGACAGATTTTCCGATGAAGGCAAATCTCACCCAGAGAGAGCCTGCCATGCTTAAGTTCTGGGAACAAAACAAGATATACGAAAAACTGCAGAAAAAAAACAAAAGAGATAAAACTTATTTGCTTCATGACGGACCACCTTACGCAAACGGCCATATTCACATAGGCCATGCGCTGAATAAGATACTTAAGGACATAATCGTTAAATTCAAGACCATGCAGGGCTATTACTCCCCCTATGTCCCTGGGTGGGACTGCCATGGTCTGCCGATAGAACTGCAGGTAGATAAAAATCTTGGAGACAAAAAAGAAAAGATCGATATCCTTGATAAAAGAAAACTCTGCAGGGAATATGCGGAAAAATTTGTAGGCATACAGAGAGATGAATTCAAGCGCCTTGGCGTATTCGGAGACTGGGATGAACCATATCTCACAATGACGCATGCTTATGAAGGTGCGATTGTAAAAGAATTCGTAGCATTTGTAAGAAAAGGAAATGTATATAAGGGCAAAAAACCTGTTCACTGGTGTCCTTCGTGCGTCACTGCATTGGCAGAGGCAGAAGTAGAATACGCTGACAAGGAATCACCTTCTATATTTGTAAAGTTTAGTGTCAAAGCTGAAGAACTTGCAAAAATCCCAGGCCTTTCAGGAAAAAATGTCTTTTTTGTTATCTGGACTACAACTCCATGGACGCTGCCTGCCAATCTTGCATTGGCGTTTCACCCTGAGCTTACTTACGTTGCTGTTGAACATGACACTGAGGTTTTTATTGTTGCTGAGGGGAGACTCGAAGCGCTGAAAGAAAGGATAGGACTTAATGGGAAAATTATCGCAAAACTTTACGGGAAAGATATAGAAGGAATTAATGCAGAGCATCCTTTTATCAGCAGAAAATCCAGGGCTGTGCTAGGAGAATTTATTTCTCTCGAAGAAGGCACGGGAATCGTCCATATTGCGCCCGGCCACGGAGAAGACGATTATGAAACAGGATTAAAATACGGGCTGGAGATTTACGCTCCGGTTGATAATAAGGGAAAATTCACAAAACAGGCAGGCGAACTCGAGGGTCAGTTTGTTTTCAAAGCTAACGCAACAATAGTGGATATATTGAAAAATAAAAATGCCCTGCTAAAAGAAGAAAAAGTAATGCACTCTTATCCTCATTGCTGGCGATGCAAAAAACCGGTAATATTCCGTGCTACAGAGCAGTGGTTCATATCTGTTGAGCATAATAAACTGAGAGAAAAATGCCTGCAAGAAATAGACAGGACAACCTGGATACCCAAATGGGGCAGAGACAGGATTTATAACATGGTATCAGGAAGGCCTGACTGGTGCATCTCGAGACAAAGGTCCTGGGGCGTGCCAATAACGCTCATAAGATGTGAAAACTGCGGAGAATTTATAAAGGATGATATCGTCCTTAATTCAATAATAAAAAACATAGAGGAAAACGGCGCAGACATATGGTTTGTGAAAAAGGCGGATGATTTCCTGCCTTCAGGTTATAAGTGCAAAAAATGCGAGGGTTCTTCATTTACAAAAGAGATGGACATCCTCGATGTGTGGTTTGAGTCAGGCGTAAGCCATGCAGCGGTAATGGAAAGGGATTCAAGACTGTCATGGCCGGCTGATATGTATCTTGAGGGAAGTGATCAACACAGAGGATGGTTTCAGAGCTCTTTGCTCGCATCTGTTGGGACAAAAGGGCAGGCGCCTTACAGGACAGTACTCACACATGGCTTTGTCATGGACGGGTCAGGCAAAAAGATGTCCAAGTCTTTGGGAAATGTGGTAGCGCCTCAGGAAGTTATAAATGCAAACGGCGCAGAAATATTAAGACTATGGGTCTCTGCAGAAGATTACAAAGACGATGTAAGGATATCAAAAGAGATTATTGACAGGCTTACAGAGGCCTACAGGAAGATAAGGAACACTGCGAGATTCCTGCTCGGCAATCTCAATGACTTTGACGGCAAAGACTACAGCAATAACCTTCTTGAGATTGACAGATGGGCTATGTCACGGCTCCAGCAGCTTACAATAAAAGTTACTTCTGCTTATGAAAATTTTGATTTCCACGAGGTGTATCATCTTCTGCACAACTTCTGTGTCGTTGATATGAGCTCGTTCTATCTTGATATACTGAAGGACAGACTTTATACATTCAAGTCAGACTCTCCTGAGAGAAGGGCCAGCCAGTGGGTGCTGAATAACATACTTCTTACCATGACAGGGCTTATGGCCCCCATAGTCTCATTCACCGCTGAAGAGATTTGGGGCTTTATAAAGGATAAAAAAGAAGAAAGCATATTTCTTACCGGATTCCCTGAGGCTGACAAAAAATATTTTGATTCTGACCTTGAAGAGAAATGGTCAAAGCTGATATCAATAAGAAATGAGGTAAATAAGGCGCTTGAACTGAAAAGACAGAACAAGGTAATAGGAAATTCTCTCGAAGCAAAAGTAATCCTCTATCTGCCTCAAATGGAATTTGATTTTATAAAGGAATACGAAAACTTTCTTCCGTTTCTTTTCATAGTATCAGATGCTGTACTAAAACTCCCGGAAGGCAGGATAGAAGGCGCTTATGTGAGCGAAGAGATAAGCGGCATGTCAGTCGTTGTGGAAAAGGCAGAAGGAGAAAAATGCGAGAGGTGCTGGAACCGGAGTAAGTCCGTAGGCACTTTCAGCAATGCACCTCAGTTATGCCATAAATGTTATAATGTTGTTAAATGAAAAAAACAACATTTATTGTCTTGTTTTTGGTTGTTGCATTAGACCAGGCAACAAAATACCTCGCAGACAGATTCATCAGCCCGTTTGATTCCATCGAGATACTGCCTTTTTTAAATTTCGTACATGTAAGAAACAAAGGCGCAGCGTTCGGAATATTAAGCAATCTCGGCAATACTGCATTCATTCTTATCTCGCTGGCGGCGGTTATAGTCATTTTCTTAATGCTTATTAAGGGGAAAGAAGACCCTCTAAGCCTTTCTCTGATCCTGAGCGGCGCCATAGGGAATCTGATAGACAGACTTTTCCGCGGCTCGGTTGTGGATTTCATAGACGTCTTTGCAGGCAGATACCATTGGCCGGCATTCAATGTTGC
>CAZBSJ010000012.1:0-17343 GCA_964494165.1 uncultured Nitrospiraceae bacterium | reverse complement strand
GAAATCTAAGATTTGCGCAGGTTACGATGTCGAAATGCCTGATATGGATATGCATGATGAGACAGTGAACCCTAAGCTGTGGAAGATGTTGGTTTCGATCAATACAAAATTAAGAATAGTGCTGGAAAAACTTCATCTTGAAAGTGAAGGACTTTTAAAGATCGAGGAGCAGCCTGTAAATATAAGCGCATCAGGTATTAGATTTACGATTAACGAAAAGGTTGAGGTTGGAGATACAATCGAAATAAAGATGCTTCTTCCCACATATCCTTCTGTAGGCATAATTACTTATGGAAATGTTGTGCGTGCAAGGGATATTGGCAACGGAAGGTATGAGGTCGCTATGAATTTCACTGATCTGGATGATGACATAAGAGATGAGATTATCCAATATACCCTTAAACGCCAACGGCTGATTTTCGGAAAGACCAGACAGGATAAAGAGAAATAATATCTGATGTACCGTTCAAGTATTTTAGGCCTTCTGTTAGGGCTAGGGGCAATTATAGGCGGAAATGTTTTTGAGGGCGGAGAGTTCAGCTCAATCCTTCAGCTTACCGCTGCTGTTATAGTCTTTGGCGGCACATTGGGGGCAACCCTTGTGAGTTTTCCGTTAAGTGATGTAGCAACGGCTGTTTCAGCCCTGAGGGAAGTATTCTGGGGAGTAAAAATAGACCATGAGGCAGATATTAAAGATATTATACGCTACTCAAATGTCGCAAGAAGAAAAGGCATCATAGCTCTCGAGACAGAAATTCCGAAGATTGAGGATTATTTTCTTAAAAAGGCACTCGGACTTGCAGTTGACGGTATTGGCTTAAAAATATTGAAGGAAACTATGGAGCAGGAGAATGTAACATATGAGGAAGAGAGAAGGCGAATTGCAAAGGTATACGAAACTGCCGGAGGCTTTGCCCCGACCATAGGGATTATCGGTGCAGTACTTGGGCTTATACATGTGATGGAGAATTTGTCTGATCCTTCAAAACTTGGAACAGGTATCGCAGTTGCATTTGTTGCAACTGTCTATGGGGTCGGCTCGGCAAACCTTATACTTCTTCCGATATCAAAAAAACTTATTTATAGACTTAACGCTGAACTTTATAGAAGGGAAATGATACTTGAAGGTGTTATAGGGATATTATCCGGGATAAATCCGCATTATTTGGGAGAGAGGCTGAGAGTGTTTATCGAGGCAAAAAAATAATGCCGAGAAGAAGGAAAATCGAAGAAGAACACGAGAATCCTGACCGGTGGGTAATTTCTTATGCGGACTTTATTACCCTCCTTTTTGCATTTTTCACAACAATGTATGCAATAAGCCATGTGGATGTTGGAAAGCTTGAAAGATTTACAGGTTCGATGAGGTCTGCTTTTAAGGCGACAGGCGCTGTTCCAGACAGAGGCGTGATAGAAGGCATCAGACCGATACCATATGAGGATATTCAGCTTGAAAGGGAAATCAGGGCAACTTTCGAGAGATTCGATAAGATAGAAGGGATCAATATTGTGAGAAACGAAAGAGGAGTTTTGATATCTTTGGGGGATTCCGTCATGTTCGATTCAGGTTCAACAGATATAAAAGACGATGCAAAGCAGATACTCTCAGCTATATTAACTGTCATAAAAAAAATTCAAAACAATATTGCAGTCGAAGGTCATACAGATAACATTCCCATAAAAGGCGTTAAGTATCTTTCAAACTGGGAGCTTTCTACGGCAAGAGCAATGAGTGTTCTTATGTATTTTTTGCAAGAGGATGGCATCAGACCGGAGAGATTTTCTGCCTCAGGATACGGCGAACACAGACCCATCATGTCTAATGCAACGCCCGAAGGAAGATCAAGAAACAGGAGGGTAGATATAATACTTGTTAGCAGGGAAAATTGAAAAAGCTATGGATCTGACTGAGAGGGAGCGTTTGATCAGCCATAGTCAGAAACAATGGACAGCTATCTTTGATGCTATTACTGACCTTATTTTTGTTACCGATGAAGAATATAAATTAGTTAAAGTGAATTTTCCTTTTGCAACAATTTTAGGGATGCATCCGAGGGACCTAATAGGCAAAAATTGCAGAGAAATATTGGGCCTGAATATTTTAGCAAAAAAGGATTTGATGGATGTTGTAAAAAATGGGCGGTCTTATACTTTTGAAAAAGTAATAGATAATGCATCATACCAGATAAGCATATTCCCATTATATTTTGAGGAAAAACCCCTGGCAATTCATATAATGAAAAACATTAGTGAAATACAGAGATCAAGAAACCAAATGTATCATTCAAGCAAGCTTTTTTCATTAGGTGTTTTAGCAGCCGGGGTTGCACATGAACTTAACAACCCTTTGACAGGAGTTATTGCTTATACAGAGATGTTGCTGAGAAAAAACTGCGACAAGTCATTTGACGAAGATTTGAAGAAGATAATGGAAAGTGCTCAAAGATGCGAGAAGATAGTGAAAAATCTTCTTTCATTTTCAAGGCAGAGGATGCCTTTGAAGACTCTTGAGTCAATAAATGATATCATTGACAAGGCAGTTGAGCTGAGGAATTATAAGCTTTCGTCGAATAATATCGAGATTGTCAGGAAATACGAAAATATTCAGGGTTTGCTTGTTGATTCGCAACAGATTCAACAGGCAATACTTAATATTCTTCTCAATGCAGAGTATGCAATTATTGAAGCCAAAAGAACTAACGGCAGGATTATATTTGCTACAAATTATAATGAGGATCGCACTAAGGCAATAATAAAGATTACTGACAACGGTACTGGAATCCCTGAAGGTTTAGTCCATAAAATATTTGATCCATTTTTCACTACAAAGCCTGTTGGTTCCGGGACAGGCTTGGGTCTTTCTATAGCCTATGGCATTATTACTGAACATGGAGGAACCGTCAAAGTTGAAAGCACAGAAGGGGAAGGCTCAATGTTTACTGTTGAGCTCCCTGCCAGCTTAGAAAGTTCTGATGCGTTCCATGGGCAGGATAAAATATAAGCAAAAATTTAAAAGACAGGTAGGTATTTATAATGTTTGCTATTTTGGGTATATTGATTGTTATAGGTTCTGTGACAGGCGGTTACCTTTGGCATGGCGGTAACATGCATGTGCTTTTTCAACCCTCTGAATTTTTAATAATAGGCGGTGCGGCTTTCGGAGGTTTTTTGATTGCCTCTCCAGGCAAAGTAGTGGGAATTGTTTTTTCTAATATAAAAACAATATTTGTCTCCACCCAAACCAGTAAAGCAGCTTATCTTGAACTGCTTTCCCTTCTGAATATGATTTTTTCCAAGATCAGAAAAGAAGGGCTTATATCTATTGAAGCAGATATTGAAGCCCCTGTTAAAAGCGCTATATTCAGCAAATATAAAACAGTTATGGCAAATCATCACATAGTCGATTTTATATGCGATAACCTTAAGGTAATGATAACGACCAATATGCCTCCTCATGAGATGGACAACCTGATGGACCTTGATATTGAAGCGCAGCATAAGGAGGAAATTCTTCCGTCACTAAGTATTGGAAAAGTGGCTGACGCGCTTCCAGGGCTTGGTATTGTTGCAGCTGTTTTGGGAGTTGTTCTTACAATGGGAAAGATCGACCAGCCCCCTGCTGTTCTTGGAAACAGCATTGGCGCAGCTTTGGTAGGGACATTTCTTGGTGTTTTGCTATGTTACGGTTTTGTTGGACCGATGGCAACAAATCTGGAACATAAAGCCAAGGATAAGGAAATATATTTTGAGGTTATAAAAGTATCATTGGTTGCATTTATTGGGGGTATAGCTCCTCAGATGGCAGTCGAGTTTGGGAGGAGAGCTATAACAACTAAGGAGAGGCCGAGTTTCAGTGAGCTTGAAAATGCGATAAGAGGCAAGGCTAAATAGTGTACTAAATAACAAACATCAAACCATCGAACAAATGAAAGACAACAAAATAATAATCAAAAAAGTAGTGAAGAAAGGCCATGAAGGTGGACACGGCGGCTCTTGGAAGGTAGCTTATGCAGACTTTGTAACCGCTCTGATGGCATTTTTTTTACTATTATGGCTCTTGTCAATGGTGGCACCTGAGAAAAGGGCAAGGGTTGCAACATATTTCAAACACTTTAGTCTCTTTGAAAAAAGCGGGACATCCTTTATGCTGGAAAAAGGCAGTGAGGTTTTAGAGGCAGCAGGCGAGACTGATAAGATGCTCCCTGTTAAATCAGAGGGTGGTTTAGATATGAGACCCGAGGAGTTTAAAGAATCAATAAAAAAAGCTGTTGAGGAGAGGCTTGGCGACATTAAGGATCAGGTCATGGTAGACATTTTTGAGGGAGGCGTCAGAATTCAGCTTGTCGACAAGGAAGGCAAGCCAATGTTTGATCTCGGTTCTTCAAAACCAACGCCTATAGCAATAAGGACATTGGAGTTAATCGGAGACAATATTAAGGCGATGCCTAATACGGTAGCAGTTGAAGGGCATACAGATTCATTGGCATACAGATACAGCAACTATAGCAATTGGGAACTGTCAACTGAGCGTGCTTTAACTTCGAGAAAAGAGCTTGAAAAGTTCGGACTTGACCCATCCCGTCTTTCAAGGGTTGCAGGCTATGCTGATACACTGCCGTTTATAACCGAGGACTCTAAAGACCCCAGGAACAGAAGGATAAGCATAATACTAATGTTCCCTCAGCAGTGAAGTCTCTCCATATCTGCTGTCATATACTAATAGGTTCATTAGCAAGGTGTCATTCCCGCTTGTCGGGAATCCTTTTTAAGAAAGACTCCGGACAAACCGGAGCGACAAATCACGTTATCATACTTATGTGCTTCTTAGTAATTACCGCAGTGCATTTTTAACTCCTTTGCTCTATGTTTTTAGCGCAGAAGTCTCAATATAGTTAAAGTTTTCTTAAAAAGTTCCGATAAAAGTATAAGAGTTATAGAATTGTGGCCGAAGGAGGTGAAGAGGTAACAAAGGCCGTTTTGGTTCTTGTCAAAAGCCGAAAAATCGGCAGATAAAACAACCGGCAAGAATTGCCGGAAAAAACCTTAGAAAAAGGAGAGATAAAATGGCAATCGGTGACGTTACTTTAACTGCAGGAATGCGGGCAAATCTTCTGAGCCTTCAGGGAACAGTGGATCTTTTAAATAGAACTCAGGAACGTCTGTCATCAGGCAAGAAGGTAAACAGCCCCTTGGACAACCCGACCAGTTTTTTTGCTGCACAGGCATTAACAAACAGGGCTTCTGATCTTTCAGCCCTTAAGGACGCGATGGGACAGGCTATACAGACGGTTAAGGCAGCTAATGCTGGTATTAAGGGTATTACAGCTCTGATTGAGGCTGCAAAAGGTCTTACTCAATCAGCAAGAAGCGCTGATACCGCAGGTCGCGCTACACTTGCAGGTCAGTTTGATGACCTGTTGACACAGATTACTAATTTAGCCGCAGACTCTGGTTATCAGGGAATCAATCTTCTTGACGCAGATACCCTGACCGTGGAATTTAATGAAGGAGGCACCAGCACACTTGATATAGTTGGGTTTGACGCTTCAGCAACAGCCGGTCTTGGCATTGCGACTGCTGTTAACAATTGGGCAGCTGATGCTGACATTGACGCTGCAGTTGCAGACCTTGATGCTGCACTGGACACTTTGCGAACAGAGGCCACTAACTTATCGTCAAACCTTTCAGTTGTTACTGTGCGGCAGGAATTTACAACGAGCATGGTTAATACCCTTACAACCGGCGCTGATAATCTGACGCTTGCAGACATGAACGAAGAGGGCGCCAACATGTTGATGCTCCAGACAAGGCAGGCTCTGAGCGTTACGGCTTTGAGTCTTTCATCTCAGGCAGCACAGTCAGTATTAAGACTGTTCGGATAAACAGTAGTTAGCTTGTTAAGACAGGGAGGGAATTCCCTCCCTGTCTTATACAGGAACTTGAAACATGAATATCACAGATATACAGATAAATCCGGGGTCCCGATATAAGACCTGTTCTGTTAATAAGGATATGAGGTCTGCCAGGATCAGCACCGTACCTTTTGAAAGTAAAACTATTTCAGTTGAACCATCTATAATCCCGAAGGGGCAGATAAATGGCATAATTGCTTCTATTGATTACATCCAGAAGCAATTGAACAAGATCTTGACTCATTACCCTCCATTCTTCCCTCCCGGCACTTATCAGAGACTGGATCTTATAAAAAAAATTAGGGACATTCAGGAAAATGTCGAGAGATCATCACTTACTAATGAACTAAAAAAGACTTTATCAGACAAGAAATTATTTGATAATGCGACAGATAAGGATCTATCTTCTGTGCTTAACAAACTCTTTGAACTCAGGGATAAGCTGACACAGAAAGGTCTTGCATCTTCTGATAAGCCTCAGAATTCATTTATCAATATAAAGGTCTGAAATATATGGCGCTTAAGATAACTCTCAAGCCTCGAGAAAGAATCATTATAGGGGAAGCCGTGATCGTAAACGGCGACAGCAGGGCTAGTATTTTGATAGAGAACAATATCCCGATTTTAAGGGAAAAGGACATATTAAATGAGAGAAGTGCAAATACGCCATGCCGCAGGATATATCTTGTTATACAGCTTATGTATATAGATGAGAAGAATCTTGTCGAATACCATAATACGTATTGGAAATTTGTTCGCGATGTTATAACTGCAGCGCCAAGCACCCTTGGGCTAATTGATAAAATTAGCGAACATATACTAAACGGCAGGTATTATCAGGCACTAAAGGGAGCCAAACAACTTATCGAGTATGAAGAGGAGGCAACAAAGAATGTACGCAAGCCAGCTTGAAGTGTATAGGAATATTGAAAAGTCTACAATGTCAGGCCGTGAGATAGAGGCATCTGCTTTGACGCAGGCTGCTCTCAAGCTTAAAGACTGCCAGAACAAATGGGATGCTGCCAATCATGAGGAGAGATTCGGCGAAGCGCTTAGAATAAACCAGATGGTATGGACCATCCTTCAGTCAGAACTATCGAAAGAAGACAATCCTCTGCCAAAACAATTACGGGCAGACATATTAAGTCTGGGCGTATTTATTGATAAGCGTATTTTTGAAGTGATGGCAAATCCATCCCCTGAAAAACTAACGGCTATTATCAACATTAACCTTAATCTTGCAGCAGGTCTCAGGGTGGCGAAATAATAGACTTCAATCCTGAAAAATTTTTCAGGGCAAAATCACAAAGCAAATCTACCATTGCGCGATGCGCATTAGATGATGTAGATGTACAATCCTTTATGACTGATTCAGTCCTATAAATAAGCTGATGTAAATCTGCTGTGTCATAGCGCAAAGGCTCCGGCGCATTAAGCGTCTTTGCAATGCCTCTGTTTTTGTTTGTATTGCTTTCGAACAGAATAAAAGGCGTTCCTGTTGCTGATGCGGCGATTGTATGGTGAAATCGGCCTGACACAAGAACAGCAGCGCCTGATATGGCATCGAGCCATTCATCCATAGATTTAGCATTAATCTTTGTCCATCCGTAAGGGCAGACTTTTGACAGATTTTTTGTAAAACTCTGTTCATCTACGGATGAAAAGGCTCTGGCGCCTGTAAGCACATAAACCTTATATCCAAGTTTAGACAGGCGGTTGATATAATCGCCAAATATTTTCATGTCTGCATTCTGCCATGCAACAGAGCCTGACAAGACTATTCTGTCGGTACTACGTTTGTGTTTTATTTCATAATTTTCCCTAATATAGAGAGGGAGGCAATCAAAGCTTAAAACACCTTTGATGCCGGCATTTAGCAGCAGGTCATAACTTACAGGCTCCCGTATTGCAATAAAGTCAACCTCTCTGTAAACCTTTTGATAGAGTTCCCATGCAGGAAGTTTCTCGTTAGGGGTCAGGTCATTTTCAGCGGGGTAACAGGAATGATTGATAATCTGGACATTTTTCATAAATCTTACTTTTGATATGTATATAAGATAAAGAAGCGTTAAAACATAAGGGCTTAACCCGTGCAATGACCCCTCTCCATTAACTACAACGATATCTGAATCCTGAATTGCTCTCGTTATCCATTTATTGGCTTGAGTAAATCTGTAAAAAAAGGTCTGATTGTCAAAATCATAGATTGATACGGGGATATCCTTGCACTTATAGATGTCTGAGATAGGGACTCTGATGAAATCATAGTTCATGCTGTTAATTGCTTGATGAATTGCCATGCTTGTTCCAGTGCAGCCCCAGTGATACCAGTTAAGCGTATCATTCAATAAAATGATATTTTTCCTTGATGCGGATTTTATTTTTTCAGCAGATATCTTATAGGTATGAATATCTAAAGCCTTGCACACCCCAGTTCTAAAATATCTTTTCTGAATCAGGGCCTTTAGATGCCGATATACTTTTTCAAAAACTTCTTTCCAGTCGCCAAATTTGCTTTGCCTGAATAGCCGCATTGTTGGATACCATGGCGTGTCTTCAGATTCCTGCATCCATCTCCAGTCACTGCCTGCTGGGAGCAATGTCCATACAGGTACGCCTAAAGCCCCTGCCATGTGCACTGTAGAATTGTCCACAGAGATAACGAGATCGAGCGCTGAAATTTTTGCGGCGAAATCATCAAGGTCTTTAAGCGGGTCAGAATCGTCCCAGTCGTGGACTGTTTTGCCGAGACTTTCACTTATTTCTTTAAGCTCATCTGGACTGCTGCCATACTGCAGATTGATAAAATGAATTCCGGAAATAGAAAATAATTTTATCCATTGTTTGGGATTTATTGAACGTATGCGTTTGACATACGCCTCTTTTCCTCCACGCCATGAAATGCCGATTTTCAGTCCATTACCCAATCCCTTAAAACGGTTGCGCCACATATCTGTCTTTTCCATGTCAGGTTTAAGATATGATTTTTTCTGTGGAAATCTGGAGAAATCTGTGCGCTGAAATTGAGGCAGACTGCCGATGGCTATTTTTATATCTGCTGAAGAGACATCAAGAGGATAAGGATTGTTGTCATTAATACGTTCCGTTACTACAGCTTCAGGAAAAGAACGCGCAAAAAGCGGGACAAGCCTTTCATCACATTCAACAATACATTTTTCTGTCTGAGCAATCACTTCAGGAAGGCATGAGGCAAACATGATCTCATCGCCAACGCCCTGTTCAGCGCAGACAAGAAGTTTTTTCCCTTTCAGGTCAGAGCCGTCCCAACAAGGTTGCGGAAAGGGCAGGGGTGCCGCATCTTTTTTTAGAAAGCGCCATTCATATTTTTTCCACCCATGCTCAAGATCCCCTTTTGTCAATAAAGCTAAGGCCATGTTCCAATGAGCTTCAGCAAGATCTGGTTTTAACTCAAGAGCTTTTTTACAATTTTCAATTGCTTTTTCTGATTTGCCCTGATCGAGGAATATGTTGCTCATATTGTAATAGACTTCTGCAAAATCAGGCTTTATTGTCAGTGCTTTTTCATATCTCATCATAGCGTCTTCAAATCTGCCCTGAAATCTGAAGACATTGCCGATTCCGTTATAAGCTTCTGCAAAATCAGACCGTAGCTTTATTGCTTGTTCATAATTTGTAATAGCTTCGTTTAGTTTTTCCTGGTCGCTGTACATTTTTCCGAGACAATAGTAGGCTTCCGCAAAATCAGGCTTTAATGATATGGCTTTTTGATAGTTTTTAGAGGCGTTATCATACTCTTTTTGTGAATAGAGGACATTCCCAAGCTTTAAGTATGCTTCCACATAATCAGGCTTTGTTTTTAATGCTTTTTCATAACATGCGATTGCTGCATCTGTTTTTTTCTGATCCATCAGAACATTGCCAAGATTGAAATATGCTTCATAATAGTCATTTTTGGCATTAATTGCCTGCAAAAGACTATTTGCAGCTGAGTCTGAGTCATTGAGGCAAATGAATAATAGTCCAAGGGAAAAATATGCCTCTGCATAATCAGGCTTAAGCATAAGGGCCTGTTTATAGCTCTCCGCAGCCTCAGCAAACTTGTACTGTTTTCTAAAAGCATTTCCAAGGTTAAAATGAGCCTCGGGAATTTTAGGATTTAACCCGATTGATTTCTGGTAATTTTCTATTGCCTCATCCAGTCTTTCCAGTCCGCTTAGCGCATTGCCGAGAGTGTTGTAAGTATTGAATGCGTCTGGTTTCAGCTCTAACGCCTTGCGGCCTGCCATAACTGCCTTTTCATTTCTGCCCGTATTCTGCAAGGCTACTGCATAGTTAGCATAAAAAGCTGCTGAATTTGGCTTTTTCTCAATAGCTTTTTCAATCAGAATGACAGCTTCTTCATTTTTTCCTTTTTGGATGGCAAGGAATCCCATGAGGTGCAAAGCATCAGGGTGATCAGGAGATTGTGAAAGAACCTGACGGTATAATTTTTCTGCCTGTTCAAGATTGCCTGTTTTATGGCATTGAAGAGCTGAATTTAATGTGGCATTCAGGGCAAATTTTTTCCCTGTATGTATCATTGTTTTTTGCATGTATATCAATTAAATGCTGAAATTTTTAAGTAATTACTGTCAAATGTTTTTTTATCTCAGAAAATCCATCAATGACTGAGCAAGAACCTTTTTGGAAGCTTCTCTCAATGCCTGAAGCGCAGTATCGGCTTTATTGATCTCCATTATGGTTTCTGTCATATCTGCATCCTCTGTTTTAGAAAGTATATTGTTGAGCGTCAGGTTATTATTTGCAAGCTGTTTGTCCAGAGCAGTAAGGGTATTTGCCCTTGCGCCGATCTCTGCCTGAGATGTAAGTATCTGATTAGTAATAACGCTGAAAGGCTTCAGTAATGCTTCGATCCTTGCCGAATTGCCCGTGCTAAGCGCTGAACTAAGGATATCTGTCATTTGTATGACGTTAGAAAAGCTGAAACTATCAATCACAGAACCGCCGCTATCCAGTATCTCGACATTGATTGTAGTCCCTGCGCCTTGAGTGTAGCGCACAGACATTCCGTTATTTATCTGAATGGTCTCAGGCGATATGTTTAATGTATATGCAAATGCGCTGCTGCCCGGAATATTTACAGGTAAGACGGTATTTCTGTCTACCATGACATTTATTATGCCGCTGTCTCCCTGATAATCAAAGGTTGCATTATTAAATGCCTCCATATCAGTCCTGAAGCCTGAGAAGATATATTTTTCTCTGAACTTGCTGTTTGCAAGCGCTAGAAGATTATCCCGGAATAGGGTGGTTTGATATGCAAAGGCTGCTCTTTCTTCAGCGCTTAATGAACCTGAAACGCTTGTTAAAACTATATTTCTTATATCAGGCAACATCTTTGCTGCTGAATTTAGAACTGCATTTGTAAAATCGAAAAGTGTTTTTGCCTCCGCAATATTTTTTTTGCACTGCTCATTGCTGCTGATATTTACTTTATAATCCAGTGCCTTTATTGAACCTATTACATCTTCAGAAATGCTGTTTATCTTTTTTCCTGAAGCCAGCCGGGTGTTGAATTTGGCAAAGTCTTTCATGTTTGTCTGAAGATACCTGGCAAACTGTTCATATAACATGAATGATGTGATTCTCATAGTTTAAGTATTACCTCCATAAGCTCGTCAGCTACATTTATCATCTTTGCTGCAGCCTCAAAAGAACGCTGAAATCTGATTAAATTTGCAGCTTCTTCGTCAAGGGAGACGCCGGAGACAGACTCCCGTCTGTTATTGATTTCTGCAACAAGGTTGGCGTCGAATGAAAGGCTGTCTGAAGAGGCCCTGCTTATAGTTCCGATATATGACACAAGTCCTCTGTAATAACCCGTAAATGTTGAGCCGCTGATATCGCTTATGGCTGTTTCTGTCAGTTGTGCAATTTGAAGTGCAATGATGTTATTGCCCGGCAATCCTGCATTTGTTGACGAAGCGGCTATTTTCTGCGTGTCTGAGACGGCAACACCAAAATTTCTGACGGCATCTGTTAATGGACTGACAGAGAAGCTGTCGTTTGCTGTAATGGGGCCTGCTATGGTTGTTGTTATGCCTTCAAAGCTTATAGGCGATCCGGACACATATGCGCCTGTTGTTACAAGCGCGCCTGTCTGCCTGTTATAAACGTAATAGTTATTTGCGGCATCAAAGGTTATGCTGTACTCATCAAGTGTTAATAAGGACTCATTTGTTATAGATGCTGTTATATCAGCCCCTGCAGAATTGTCTGATGTGGATAATTGGATCGGGTTAAAGAAATCATTCCCTGTGGATGCATCAAGGCCGTATCCTGTTCTGTGAAGGAGATTTACAGCCTTTGTAATTGATGCGGCAAGCCTTCTTATTCCGTGTAACGGATCGGATTCGATTTCTCCTCGGGCAGCAATAAGTCCGCCGAGAGAGCCCTTATTTATCTGTGATGTGATATTTATGTTGTCTACATAGAGGTCATTGCTGCCGTCGAGATTTATTCTGTTTGAGAGCGTGTTTGCAGTCCTGCCATAGACAAGGTTTCTCATCCCCATAGTTATATTTATTGCGCCGTCATCTGTCTCATAAGAGGAAAAATTTGTAAGTTTTGAGAGTTCATTCAGAAGATGACCACGCTGATCTCTCAGGTCGTTAGCCTTTATTGAGTTGGTGCTGGTCTCTATCTGGGAAATTTTTTCGTTCAATGAGGCAATAGCAGAGGCAAGAGAATTGATGCGATTTGTTATGTCTGCTATCTCTTCATTTGTATGTTTTAATATATCGAGAATGCCGCGCTCTATTCTTTGTGCTGTGGAAACCAGCACATTTGATTTTTGCAGCAATGCCATTCTCTGGGGCAGTTCTTCAGGATTTGTCGCCACTTCCTGCCACGCATTAAAATAATCAGCAATGAGCTTTGACAAGCCGGTGTCCTGTGTTTCATTAAATAACGCTTCAATCTGGCTCAATATCTGGTTTAGGGTTAATGATCTGCCGTGGTTCTGATATTGTCCGAGCAGTTGAGACTGAATAAAACCGTCATAATATCTCCTGATGCCTGTTGATTTCACGCCTGTACCAAGATAACCATTCTTTAAAGAAACAGGGCTTGAAATAGAGAGGATGACCTCCTGTCTGCTGTACCCCGGCGTATTTACGTTGGCGATATTATGGCTGGTAACACTTAATGCAGTCTGACTGGCAAACAAAGCTGATTTGCCGATGTCAAACAGACCGAGCAGTGACAATTAAGCCTCCCTCGAAACCGATGCGCTTTTATTTATTGAGACTGCGTTCAATCCAAAAGAGTCAAGGAACTGAGCAGTATTTTTAATAAAATATAATGAACGTTCAATTAATATCCTGTTAAATTCGTTTAGTTCTGCTATGCTTTGCAATAATGACATCAGCTGTGATCTCAGCTTCTGGAATGTATCATCATGTGTCAGTTCAGAGAGTTTTTGCAGATTTAGATCCCCGTTAATGGAATTCTCATTTTTGAATTTATTCATGAGTCTGATTCTTTCTTCCTCGAGGAGATTGAGTCGAAGAATAACTGTATCTTTCTCTTTTGAGAGGGTTTCCACGCCAGAGGCATTAAATTCAATCAGGCAATTCCTTTCTTTCTGAAGCACATCGAGAAGATCGCGATAGCCGTTGATCTGCTCATGAAGGATGTTTCTGATACTGCTTATGAGACTCATATTTCTTCGAGAATTTTTCCTGCGATCTTCTTAGGGTCAATATTGTATTTTCCTGTTTCTATCGCCTCTTTCAATGCCTTAATCTTGTCTTCCCTGATCTCAGGCATCTGACCGATTATGGCCATCAAAGCCTTTGCTTTTTCAGAGATTTCAACCTTGTCATTTATGCCTGTTTTTTTTATGACAGCAGATGACGTTTTCTGTTCAGACTTCTCAACCCCTTGAATATTAGGGTTTATTTCCTTGCCTTCTGCCGGCTTATTGCCTTTTATCTCCATTTTGCTGCCCTCGCTATGGTTTTTCTTTTTTTATCGGCACTTTTTGCCCAAATCTTTAACCTTATTTCATAGCCACGACTTTAACGGGATCCAGTTTTTCTCCCATGTAGCTTACTTCAAAATGCAGGTGAGGACCGGTAGAGCTTCCTGTGCTTCCAACCTGCGCAATAACAGTGTTTGTGTCCACATCATCTCCTGATTTTACTAAATTAGCCTGATTGTGGGCATACCTGCTTACATAGCCGTCGCCGTGATCAATTATGACAATATTACCATAACTATATTGTTCGCCGCTGAATATGACCCTCCCATTTTTTATTGGATAAATCTCTGTGCCTGCGGGAGCAGCTATGTCTATGCCATAATGGAAACGGTCAGTCCCGTATATTGGATGTTTTCGCATTCCGAAGTAAGAACTGATCTTGCCGTTCACAGGCAATGAGAATTCTGATATGGGCTTTTGGGTCTCCGAGACATTTTGCGTATCGAGGCTCTGAGATTGAGGTCCAAAGCTGTTTTCATGTCCGGATTTTGGAATTTTTTCTGTAATATTCTGACTTCCATTTGCAAGCCCGGGATTGTTAACCATATTAAGTCCCTTTACCAGCACATCCTGCAATCCTAATCCTTTTTCAGCAAAAAGTCTTGCAAGTTCCATGTCAAACATGCTCATGTATGTATCGCTTCCAAAGCTGTTTTGAGAAGATATCTGTACAGTTTTTCTCATAGCCTTAATCATCTCATAAGCAAATAGTGATTCCATTTCTTTTGCGACAGCCTTAAGCGTTTCAGGATCATTTTTTCCTTTTAATTCTTCAATATTACGATAAGAAAAGCCTTGTGTTCGGGGTTCAGGGCTCAGGGTATGAATTTTGCCGATCATATAATCTCCAGTTCGGCCCGAAGTGCTCCGGATGACTTCAGCGCTTGCAGAATGGAGATCAGGTCTCTGGGGGTCACTCCGAGGATGTTGAGCGCCCTTACAATTTCGCCGAGTGTTGCGCCGGAAATCTCTACGAGCGAGGCTTGTTCTTCTTTTACAGTAATATCTGTCCTGGGTACAACAACGGTTTCAGCTTTTTCAGGAGCAAAAGGAGATGGCTGGGACACCTTAAAATCTGTTTTAATCTCTATGGTAAGATTGCCGTGAGCGATTGCAACAGGTGATAACCTTACCTTATCCCCGATTACCACAGTTCCTGTTCTTTCATTAATAACAACACGCGCTGCCAGGTCGATCTGAACCTCAAGCCCTTCAATGGCTGTGATGAGTTCAACTAAACGATTTTTGTGTTCAGAGGGTATCTTCAAGAGTACTGCTGATGGGTCTATTGCTGATGCGTACTCAGAGCCTAATTCCTCATTTATTTTCTTTGTAATCTCTGTTGCGGTTGAGAAGCTGGGTTTATGCAGGAATATTTTTATCTCATTTCCATTGCCTAATACAAAGGGAATATCTCTTTCTATTATTACGCCTTCAGGTATTCTTCCTGCGGTAGTATGGTTTTTCTGCACAGTCGTTCCTCCTCCTCCGCCAGTGAATCCGCCAATCGAAACAGGGCCCTGAGCAACAGCGTATACATTGCCATCAGGTCCCTTTAAAGGGGTTAGGAGGAGGGTGCCTCCCTGAAGGTTTTTTGCGTCTCCGATAGTTGATACACTGGCATCTATTCGTATTCCAGGCTTTGGGAATGGAGGAAGTTTTGCGGTAACTATCACTGCGGCTGTGTTTTTGGCCTTAATGTCAGTTGGTCTTACATTTATTCCCATTCTCTGGAGCATATTCGCTATGCTTTGCATTGTGGCAAGTCCTTTATCTCCTGTACCATCCAAACCAACTATAAGTCCATATCCAATAATCTGATTCTCTCTGACGCCTTCAAAGCTTGCAATATCCTTAATGCGCTCAGCATGAGCGATAGTGAAGAGTGAACAGTGAACGGTGAACAGTAAAAAAAGCAAAAAAA
Organism: uncultured Nitrospiraceae bacterium; assembly: GCA_964494165.1. Classification (GTDB taxonomy): domain Bacteria; phylum Nitrospirota; class Thermodesulfovibrionia; order Thermodesulfovibrionales; family UBA1546; genus CAZBSJ01. The sequence goes on along the minus strand of CAZBSJ010000012.1, from coordinate 1,481 downwards.
TAATTTTTTTTGTCCTTAAATTGTTCATTTTTAACTTTTCATTATTCATTCTTGTTAAAATGGCCATACATTATCCAAAAGCCTGACAAGCCAACCCTGACCCTGTTTATCTTGTATAACGCCGTCTCCTACATAATACACCTGTGCATCAGCCACTTTACTGCTCAACACTGTATTGTCTGAAGCAATATCATCCGGCCTTATTATTCCGCGGAGAACCAATATCTGTTTTTCCCTGTTTATTGTGATGTCTTTTCTGGATTCCAGAACAAGGGTGCCGTTAGGCATGACCTCAACAACCTTTGCTGTTATGGTTCCTATCAGTTTGCCTTCTCTTGTGGTATCGCCTTTTCCTGTAAAGTCTGATTTACCGCTGCCTTTAACAGTTGGAGAAAACACATTGCTGCCTTTATAGAAATCTTTAAGCCCGAAAACATTATGTAGGTTAAAATCATTGTTCATGCCAAATAAATCTGTTAATCCGTAATCTGCTGATGAATCACGGCTGGTGGTGGTATCAGCCTTTCCCGAACCTGTGATGTTTTCGACAACCCTTATTGTTACGAGGTCATTGAGCCTGCGCGCCTTAACATCCTCATATAAACTTGCAGTATCCCGCCATAAAGAATTAGTAGAAGCTGTTGCAGTTTTTTCCTCCTGATACACATACTTAGGCGGAGGAGGGGGTAGTTCTGGACTAGTGGCACAACCAAAAAATAGTGCAAAATTAAAAATAAGAAGCGCAAATACCAGATTTTTTTCCATAGAAATTTTTGATCTTTTATTTTGAGCCTTTAAAGTTATCATTAGAATTCTACCTTAACAGTGTTCTCATCAGTAAGAATTCCCGTAAGTGCCTTTTTTGTGGCGGTGTTAATCACCTTTACATTATCTCCAACCCGGCTGTTGCTTTTTAATTCTCCTTTCGCCGCAATATTTATTTTGTCAGACTCCAGTAAGATTATTACTGCCTGTCCTTTTTTGACTATTGGCGTGTCGCTGACCATGCTGTCAGTAACAGGTTTATTTGCAATGATGGAGCGGGTCAATGCTTTCCCTTCAGCTTTGTCTATGTCCTGCAAAGCACCTTTAGGTATTTTCGTGAGATCCATCAATGCTGTATATATATCGTCTGGTTGAAGCTGATAACCCTTTCTGAGTGACCTTTTGCTCATTATGACCCAATCAAATGCCTTAACGCTGGCAGTTGCGCGGGTCTTTTTGCCACCTTTGAATTCAAGAATAAAGACGGTTTTTCCGGGCATGCCTTTTTCCACCATAATTCTTTCTGGTATCTTGTCTGTAATCGTGTCACTTATTATCAAATCATTAATCTCATACTCAGCCCACGGATACTGCTCTTTCAGATATTCTTTTAACGCTTTTTCAATATCGGGTGAGGCTGATGCAACTGGGGAAAAAGCAAAAAGAATAAAAGTTAAGATTAAGAAATTTAAAGAAATATTTAAAATTTTATGTTC
>CAZBSJ010000011.1:2508-17645 GCA_964494165.1 uncultured Nitrospiraceae bacterium | reverse complement strand
TGCACCCGCCTATATATCTGTATAACGGCATCCCGGCTTCATTCGCAGATGCCTTACAGACAGCAAGAGAAACTCCGAGCATAGCGTTTGCGCCAAGTCTGCTTTTGTTCTCAGTGCTGTCGAGTTCTATCAACATATTGTCTATATATGTCTGATCATAGGAATCGAGTCCCCTGAGCTGCGGTGCAATCTCTTTTGCGATGTTTCTGACAGCATTTAAAACTCCCTTCCCGTGATACCGCTTTCCTCCGTCCCTTAACTCGAGCGCTTCTCTTGTGCCGGTAGATGCGCCGGAGGGAACCGCTGCCCTTCCTGAAATACCGCTGTCCAGGAATACCTCTGCTTCAATTGTGGGATTTCCCCGCGAGTCTATTATCTCCCTTGAATGAATATCTGTGATTAAGCCCATAACTACCTCCTGTTATTTTTTAATTTCAAAAAACTCAGGTCACTTCGATAGAGTATTTTTATGCCTGCAAGAAATAATCATGATTTGGTCAGATATTGTCTCATGATCTTATCGACCCTGTTCGCATCTATCGGTTTCTCAGTTAATTCTCCTCTGTCCTCTATCTGTCTTAATGTTGTCCCGAGAAATATCCTGAAATTGTGTATGTCTTCTATAAGTTTGCCTATATCGCCTGAAGCAATCTGCTCTTTTTTTATTGAAACTATATTCCTGAAGAAAGAAAAAAAATCTTCATAGTCGCCATGTCTCAAAAGCCTGAAGGTAAAGCTCTCGAAGTATGACATAAAATTCTTTAATGACTCAAATATATGCGACCTTTCTTCCGGTACGCCTGCATTCTGGACAAAAAGCGCCAGAAACTCATTAAGCATGAATATGTCTTCTCTCAACCTCAATGACTGTTCTGTCCTTGCCATAAAGCTTGAGAATATGTCATCGCCTTTCAGGTCAGGCTTGAAATACTGTGCTATCTGGACTATGCTCTGCTCTGTTACATTCTTGAGTATGCCGTGGCTGTTTTCGATTCTTCCCCGGAAATACCTCGGAGCCTTTTTCTTCAGGAGATCTTTCAGCTCCTGAAGGTATATCCTTTTGCTTTCCATAGAGAACTGATATGAGATGGATCTGAGCAGCATCTGCAGGTCTGTCTGAGTAATTTTGCCTAAAGACTTTTCCACTGTTTTTTTAAACATCTCTATTTCTGAACGCATGAGCATTAATATGATAAGTGAAGCATTGAGCGATATTGTCTTTTGGGTAGTTACGTTGATATGGTTCAGGTATCTGAGGAATCTGAAGAGATACACGAGAAGCATCGAAATATGTTTCTTTGTATCTTTATCTTTTATATCCTTAACAGTCTCTGATATATGCTGGTTATCTATAATATCGAATTCAGGATTTATCTCTTTCTTGAATGGATTAAAATGGCTGTTCTCCCTTATCTCTTTGCTAAGTATCTGTCCGATATTAAGGTAGCTCAGATATGTTATATGCCCGGTCTTTAGAAGGTCTGCTACGAGACCCTTAAGGCTTATGAATGAATCATAAAGGAGAAAGATGCCTTTCTCAGGTGTATCCTGCTTGTAAAGTTCTCCCTTTAAAGCGTCTCTTTTGTGGTCAGTGAAAAATTTTGTTTCAGCAAACTTCTGGAACCAGTAGGCATTTCTCTTGCTTTCAGGGATTACTATTTCGAGTATGCTGATTACTCTCTGCGTTAAGTCTCTTACCGCGGATAATTCGTCAAAGAAATTGCTGTCAGTCAGGCTCTCTTTTTCCGATGGAAGGTTTTCTACATTAAAGAATCTGTCTACGGCGCGCAATAAAACATCAAGCTCAGAAAATAGGTCCCTGTGTGTTTTTTTTGCTATCGATCCCCAATCGGCAAACTCTTTTTTCTGAGTCACTAGTCACCAGGATTATTTATTTCTTTGGCACATGGATTGCTTCATTATGGACGTCCTCTGATGCCTCCATTATTCCTTCTGACAGAGTGGGGTGGGCGTGTATTGTTTCAGCGATGTCTCTGATTTTTAAACCGGCCTTCATTGCAACAGCCCCTTCATGTATGAGGTCAGAGGCATGCGGACCGATTATATGCATGCCTAATATTTTGTCTGTTGTTTTATCTGCGATTACCTTTATGAACCCGGCTATCTCTCCCATTGCGTGAGCTTTGCCCAGCGCTCTGAACTGGAAATTCCCGGTGGTTATCTTAATGCCTTTTTCCTCAGCCTGATGTTCTCTCAGTCCTACGGATGCAATCTCAGGCGAAGTAAATATTGCCGCGGGCACTGTGCTGTAATCCATTTTCTGATTGCGGCCAAAGATGTTTTTAGCTGTGACAATTCCCTGTGTAGAGGCAACATGCGCCAGGAGTATCCCTCCTGTCACGTCGCCAATGGCATAAATGTCAGGAATATTTGTTTCCATGGTGTCCTTTATAATAATCTCTCCTCTTTTGCCTTTTTCTATCCCGGCGTTTTCCAGTCCGATTCCGTCGCTGTTCAAGGCCCTTCCGATTGATACAAGGACTTTTTCAGCTATAATTTCTTTGCCGTCAGAAAGAAGGGCATGGACGCTGTCGCCTTTTATCTCGACCTTTTCTACCTTAACATTTGTATGGAGCTTTATCTTTTTCTTTTTTAATTCTTTTTCCAGCAGTTCTGATATTGCCATGTCTTCTGTAACAACAGCCCTTGGCATCATCTCGACCATTGTGACTTCTGCCCCGAGTTCCCTGTAAATGCAGGCGAATTCGCAGCCTATGACTCCTGCACCTATGATCAGCAATGATTTGGGTATTTCCATGAGGTTCAGAGCATCATCGCTGGAAAGTATCTTTTTGCCGTCGAATGTAAAGGATGGTATCTGCGCAGGCCTTGACCCTGTGGCTATTATTATCTTGTCAGCTTCTATCTTTTCTGATGACCCGTCTTTATTTTTTATCTCTATCTCTTTTTTGGAAAGAAGGGTTCCTCTGCCTTCTTTTAATGTTACGCCCCAGCTCTTGAATAATCCCCTTATTCCTTTGATCTGTGTGCTGACGACCTTGTTTTTTCTTTCCTGTATTTTCTGGATGTTGGGAACAATCTCGCCTTTGAGTTCTATGCCGAACTCTTCGAGGCGCTTTGCCGTTGAGAAAGCCTCAGCAGACGCTACAAGCGCTTTAGTGGGAATGCAGCCCCAGTTCAGACAGGTTCCGCCGACCTCTTTGTCTTCTATAACAGTTACCTGAGCGCCTAACTGTGCTGATTTTAAAGCTGCAACATATCCTCCTGGGCCGGCACCTATTATGGCAACTTTCATTTAGATTCCTCTTCAACATATTTCTCATATTCGTTCGCATCCATCAGCTCACCAAGCTCGGACTCGTCTTCCACCTCGAGTACAGCTATCCAGCCTTTGCCGTAAGGCTCTTCATTGATTATCTCAGGGGACTCTGAAAGGTTCTCATTAACCTCGATGACTGACCCGCTTACAGGACTGATCACTGAGGATGTCGCCTTTGTGGATTCGATCTCTGCAATCTCGCTGTTTGCCTCAACAGATGCTTCAGCTTCAGGAAGGTCGATATAAACTATATCTCCGAGCGCATCCTGAGCGTAATCTGTAATGCCGATAGTTGCTTTTTTCCCAGATAACTTGACCCATGTGTGTTCCTTGTGATATTTGAGGTCTTCCGGATTCATTTTTCCCTCCTTTTGGATTTTTAAAAAAGTGTTGAAGTTTAATTTATTATCACATGGTTTTATTGTTTGTCAAGAAAGTAATTTACATCCTGCTATAATTTTTTCTCATAGAGCCTGTATTTCTTGTATGCTGTTCCGCCTATCATTTCCACGAGTCTCTGGACAGGCAGGTTATCTTCCAGTATCCATGAGAATTCGACTCTTTTGTATCTGCCTTTTTTTACGCCTTTGAATCCTTCTCTGAACAAAAGGGCATCAACCCCTTTGTTTCTGTATTCTTTTTTGATTCCGAGCAGTAAAAGCCTGAGATCTTTTATCCTGTTAGAATAATATATTGCCTTAATGATTGTCACTGGATTTATTTTCCCGTTCATCTGCTTAAGGACATAATTAAAATCCGGAAGAAGCCCCATAAAACCTACAGGGTTGCCGTTATCCTCTGCAATTAATGTAAGCTCAGGCACGGCAATCTGCTTTAGTCTGTTGCCGAGAAAATCAATCTCATCGTCTGTCAGGGGGATGAATCCCCAGTTTTTTTCCCACGCTGAGTTGTAGACTTCCTTGAATATCAGCATCTCATGTCTGAAGTTCTTTTTGTTAACCTGCCGTACAGTCAGCCCGCGTTTTTCAGCTATCTGAGCAACCCTTAAAATTTTTTCAGGAAGCTTCTCTTTTACATCATAAATATACGCGTAGAGGTCTTTTGACTTATGCAACCCATAGTCTTCCATCATCTTGTTGTAGTAAGGCATGTTGTAAGGCGTCATGAGCATTGGCGGCTCGTCAAAGTTATCAAGCAGAAAACCGCATTCTTCATTGGTCGAAAAGTTCATCGGGCCTCTGATAGTATCCATGCCTTCGCGTTTAAGCTCTTCAGACACATGATTTAATAATGCCTTTGATATTTCATCGTTATCGATACATTCAAAAAAGCCAAAGAACCCTGCCTTTTCATCATGAAAATTAATATGTCTGTGGTTTATTATCGATGCAATCCTTCCGCAAACCTGCCCGTTTTTTTCTGCGATAAAATATTTGACCCTGGAATGCATGAAAAAAGGATTTTTTTCAGAAAGATGCTCTTTCATGTCTTTTCTCAGCATGGGGACATAGTTCGGGTCTTGTGAATAGAGCGAAAAGGGAAGTTCTATGAAGTCTCTGAAATCTTTTCCCGTCCTGACCTCTATGATATTTACAGGGTTCAAGATGAGAAAAAATACGGCTTATTTTATCAGCCCGAGTGCTGTGCCGACTTTCTTAAAAGCATTTATTACTGCATCTAAATGCTCATCTGTATGGGTTGCCATGTAGCTTGTTCTTATTAATGCCTTCCCGTTCGGAACTGCGGGGCTTACCGCAACATTCGCAAATACGCCTTCTTCCTGAAGCATCATGGCCATCTTGAATGCAGTTTCGTTTTCACCGACTATCACAGGGATTATAGGGGTCTCGCTTAGGCCAACCTCAAACCCCATTTCCCTAAAGCTTTTAAGCATCCTGTTTGTATTTTTCCAGAGCTTTTCTCTTCTTGCAGGCTCTTTCTCGATAATATCAACTGCCGCGCTGACAGAAGCAACAGAGGCCGGGGGAGGGCTGGCGCTGAAGATCAGAGAACGCGCAAAGTGCTTTATATAATGAACAGTATTTTCCGAGCCGGCAATAAAACCTCCGATTGATGCGAGTGATTTGCTGTAAGTGCCCATTATAAGGTCTACCTCATTTTCAAGACCAAAATGCTCGGCTGTTCCTCTTCCTGTCTTGCCGAGGACGCCGATTCCGTGGGCATCATCAACCATGAGCCTTGCGTTGTACTGCTTTGCAAGGTTAACTATCTCAGGAAGATTTGCTATATCGCCTTCCATGCTGAATACGCCGTCAACAATGATAAACTTGCCTTTGTCTTTATTCTCCTCCAGCACTCTTTTGAGGTCTGCCATGTCATTATGCCTGAATTTTTTTATGTCTCCGTAAGAAAGTCGGCAGCCGTCTATTATGCTGGCATGGTCCATCTTATCTATGATCACTACATCATCTTTTCCGATTAATGCGGATATTACTCCAAGGTTGACCTGAAAGCCTGTTGAGAATATCAGGGCAGCCTCTTTTCTCATGAACTTCGCAAGTTTGTTTTCAAGCTCAACGTGTATGTCGAGGGTTCCATTCAGGAACCTGGAGCCTGCGCATCCGGAGCCATATTTTTTTATCGCATCTATTGCAGCCTCTTTAACTACAGGATGATTCGTTAGACCCAGATAGTTGTTTGAACCTACCATGATCATCTTTTTTCCGTTCATGATAACTTCCGGATCCTGCGCGCTTTCGATCACCCTGAAGTAAGGATAAATACCGTAAGATATAAGTTCTTTAGCCTTTGTAAATTTGCGGCACTTTTCGAATATGTCAGGTGATTTTTTTACAGCCACCGATGTATCTTGTACCAGTCTGCTGTCCATTTCATACCTTCCTTTATTCCGACTTTCGGGACAAAACCAAGTTTATCCTTTGCCTTTGTTGAATCGCATATCCAGTAAGGATATTGAAAATCTTTGATTCTGTCTTTGTTGATAATACTACCCTTTTTGGTTAATCTTTGTCCAATGGCTGCAAAGAGAGGCATCATGCTGCGAGGTATTCGCAGACGCACAGGCTTCCTGCCGATCGCTGAAGAAATAGTCTCTGCTATCTCGTCATTCGAATACGTCTTGCCGTCAGAAATATTATATATCTCTCCGGCTGATGATTTATTCTCTGCTGAGATGATAATTCCCTTAACAAGGTCATCAACATACAATAAAGAATAATAGCACTTGCCCCAGCATAAGAAGATGCCTTTTTTAAGCATCTTAAAGAAGGTGTACATGTCTTTGTCACGGGGGCCATATACAGCCGGAGGTCTTATTATGGTTACCGGCAGTATATTTTTATATCTTAAGACCAGGCGCTCGCCTTCAAGTTTGCTTCTGCCATAGGCAGAGACAGGTCTTGGCTCGACAGTTTCGTTTACAGGTTTGTTGTTTTGGCTTGGCCCTATGGCAGCCAGACTGCTGAGGTAGACAAATCTCCTGATGTTCGGATTTTTATCAGCTACTGCCTGTATCAGGTTCTCGGTGCCTTTTACGTTGACAGAAAAAAAGTCTTCCGCATTTATTGCCTTTGTGATCCCTGCAAGATGAAAGATATAATCAAAACCGCTTACATTGTCAGACAAAGATTTTTTGTCAAGGCAGTCACCATATGCGAGCTCAACATCAAGTCCCTCAATCCATTTCAGGTCAGAGGTCTTCCTTACAAGGCAAGTGACCTTATGTCCTTTACGCGTAAGCTCCTCAACAAGGTAGCTTCCGATAAAACCTGTAGCGCCTGTTACTAGGGACTTCATGATTTACGATATTTTGAGCAATATCTTTATTAAGAGTCAAGAACAAACTGCGGATATAAAATGAGGAGTGTTTGTTTTTAAGAACACATTTTTATTGTATTTTCAAGCTCATCGAGTCTGAAAGGCTTTTTGAGCACCAGCATGCCCCTTTGTTTGAAGTCTTTATCCATCTCAGGGGTAAGAAATGCGGAACAGACAACAACTTTAATTGACTTCGTCAAATCACTCACTTTTTGCAGCAGAATTGCGCCATTTTCCTCAGGCATCTTAAGGTCTGTGAAGAGCACATCAAAGTCGTTTTCCCGGACATTTTTTAAGGCGTCTTTGACGCTTGAAACGGTAACTACCTCATGTCCAAGCTTTTTTAAAGCCCTTTCAAGGAACCACCTTACTAGTTGTTCGTCGTCAACAACAAGGATTTTCATGGCCTATCTAATTATACTATAGCAAAAACTATGCTAGCTGTGATTTTTCGGGGAGAAAACCGAATTTTTGCATCCTGTATCTTAATGCGTCACGGGTGACGTTAAGCAGTTTTGATGCCCTTGTCTGGTTTCCTTTGGTAATTTCCAGCGCCTGTCTTATTAGCTCTTTTTCAAGTTCTTCGATATCAAGTCCGCCAGGCGGGATTGATATATCAACTTTTTTTACATTGGCTACGGCAGTCTCTCCCGAAGTAAATTCAATAGGAAGATGTTCCGGCACTATGTACTCCTCTCCGCTTTCCAGTATCATAGCCCTCTCGATTATATTTTTTAATTCTCTTACATTCCCGGGCCATTGATACTCTTCGAAGAGTTTTTCGGTCTCTTTTGAGAGGCCCTTTAGGTTTTTCTTGAATTCCTTGTTGAATTCATTTATGAAATATTTTGCTATAACGTGAATGTCTTTCTTCCTCTCTCTTAAAGGGGGCAGGGCTACAGGGATGACCTTTAATCTGTAGTAAAGGTCTTCTCTGAAATTGCCTTTTCTGACCTCTTCATCAAGGTTTTTGTTTGTCGCAGCTATTATACGGACGTCGACTGTTATGTCCTTAACACCCCCGATTCGTTTGAACATCTTGCTTTCTATCACCTTTAATATTTTTGCCTGCGTGCTTGGTTTCATATCGCCTATCTCATCCAGATATATCGTTCCTCCGTCAGCCAGCTCAAACAGGCCTTTCTTCATTGTCTTTGCATCTGTGAATGCGCCTTTTTCATATCCGAATAATTCGCTTTCAATAAGTGTTTCAGGAAGTGCGGTACAGTTTATCTCCATGAAAGGCTTATCAGCCCTTCTGCTCTGATAGTGTATAACCTTTGCTGCAAGGTCTTTTCCGGTTCCGCTTTCACCCTGAAGCAGTATTGTGGTGGCATCGCTTTTTGTTATCTTTTGAATAAGCTCAAAGACTTTCTGCATCTCATCAGATGCCCCTATGACGCTGTCAAACCCGTATCTGAGAGAAAGCTGGGACCTGAACTGGGACACCTCTTTTCTCAATGAAACGGTCTCGAGGGCTTTTGAAACAAGGAGCTTGAGTTTGTCTATGTTGAATGGTTTTTCGAGGAAGTCATATGCGCCAAGCTTTATGGTCTGGACTGCTGTCTGAACATCGCCGTAAGCAGTTATCATTATGACAATGGCATCTTTGTTTAGTTCTTTGATGTTCTGCAGTATTGTTACTCCTGATACATCAGGCAGATGGATGTCAAGAAGAGTTACGTCAGGAGTCTCGTCTTTAAAACTGTTGAGCCCTTCTATGCCTTTTTCAGCGGTAATTACAGCATATCCTTCTTTTTCAAGGTTCTGCTGCAAGGACCACCTTAGCAGCTTTTCATCATCTATGACTAATACCTTTGCCTCTGGCATATGCCCTTTCCCTAAGAATCTGCCAGTTTAAGAAATATATGAAATGTGCTTCCTATGCCCACCTGGCTTTCAACCGTTATCCTTCCATGGTGTTTTTCCACAATATTCCTGCTTATTGCAAGCCCTAATCCTGTGCCTGAAAGCCTTGTGGTGAAAAATGGCTTGAAGATATTTTTGATGATATCCTTTCCTATGCCGTGACCCGTATCTGTAAATGCTATTTCGACCTCATTTTCATTCTGCCTTAGATGTGTTGATATTGTAAGCGTTCCGCCGTCAGGCATTGATTGCAGGGCGTTTATCATCACATTTAAAAATACCTGCTGCATCTGGTCCGGGTCAACTGTTATTTCGCCTATGTCCTCTCTATAGATATTTCTTATTGTTACCTTTTGTTTTTGTGACTGCATCTCTATCAATCTCCTAGCCCTGTCAATAATAGGCTGCAAAGGTGTTTTTATCGGATGCTGTTCCGGCGGACGGGCAAAGATAAGGAGATCTTTTACTGCCCTGTCAAGCCGTTCTATCTCGGTTAAAATTTCGTTTATTATCTCTTTCTGAGGATTATTGGACGGCAGGTCTTCAGCAAAGACATGAATAGCCCCGCTTATCCCTGCTAACGGATTTTTTATCTCATGGGCTATTGCTGATGCCAGCTCGCCCAGAGATGCCATCTTTTCTATGCTGTGCATTTCCTCGATATGGCATTTCTCTATCTCCTGCCTCGCCTTATCCAGCTCTGAGAGCATTGAATTGAACGATGAAGCAAGTTTTCCGATCTCATCTTTTCTGTTGGTCAGGAATTTTACCGTCAGATCTCCCTCTTTTGCCTTTTTCATGATATCCACAATCGAGGAGATCGGCCTGCTGATGAGAGTGTTTGTGAAAAGGCCTATTGCAGTAGAAAAGGCAACAAGAAACATTGCTGTGAAAAGAAGGAGCCTAATTTTAGAATCATTGATCTTCCTGATCATTCCGGTCAAAGGCATGTCAACTGTTATGGCGCCGAGCAGTTGTTTCTTTGAGCCATGGCATCTTCGGCATGCGCTGTCATTATTAAACGGCACAATTACTGAGTAAAATTCTTCGCCTTTTTTGTTAATAGAAAAAACGTCCGGGGGTTTCTGACTGTTCAGCCTTGTAATGTATTCTGACGAGACCGGAGTTCCGATCTGTTCGTGGAAAGGAGAGCCTGTAATTATTCCTTCAGAGTTTATTATTCTTATGCTTGCCCTTTTTCCCAGGGAAAGGCTCTCGACGAATTTCTGGACATTCCATGCCGGGTTAGCCAGCATAAGCGTCAGAAAGCTGTTTTTTGCTACATCCGCAGTTAAACTTAACTGTTCTGCCCAGCCTTCGCGGATCTCTTTTTCATGAAGCGAGGAATCTTTATAAATAAAGATTCCTGTTGTTAAGAGCAATGTGCTGACTGTAAAGAGTATATACTTGCTTTTTAAGGTCATTAATGCTCACTCAAGGCCGCCATAAGCATGAAGGCCTGAGAGGAGCAGATTTACTCCGAGATAAGTGAATATTACGGCTGCGAAACCTATCACAGCCACAACTGCGACTTTATTCCCTCGCCATCCCCTTAGCAGACGGCTATGAATGAAAAAGGCGTACACAAACCATGTAATCAAAGACCATGTCTCTTTTGGGTCCCATCCCCAGTAAGTGCCCCATGCCTGATCAGCCCATATTGCGCCGAATATAAGTCCGCCAAGCGTAAAGACTGGGAAACCAACGGCAATACTCTTGTATGTTATTTCATCCAGCATATCCGTAGAAAGAGATAAAGAGCTTAAAACTTTCTTTAGAAGATATCCATATCTCCATGTCACAAATATAAATGCTATGGCTGCAATCCAGCTAAGAACAGATATGCCTGAAGACGGGCTTAAAAATGATGCCTTGAAAAGATAGTTTTTTATCAGAGCATCAGGCGATTTGATCCCGACTCCATAAGTCATATAGTCAAGACCCATCGCAATGAGGACTACAAGGAATATTCCTGATGTCAGTGTCCAGAATATGTATGAAGGTTCTGTGCGCTTTTCTGTCTTCAGTATCAGGTACATGAGCCCTGTGCTGAAGGAAAGCGCAAATGTGGCATAAGCTATAAAGCTCATTATCACATGTGCCAGCAGCCAGTTGCTCTGAAGCGCCGGTATCAAAGGCTGTATCTCTTTAGACATGCCTGACAGGTCAATAAATGCCAGCGCAAGTCCGGCTACAGGAGTAACAAATGCGCCAAAAGAACGGTTCTTATATTTAAACTCGATTATCAGGTAGACCAGAATCAGGCACCATACAAAGAACTCCAGCGATTCATAAAGATTTCTCAGAGGCGCGCTTCTTACCATGGACATGATTAATTCACTTCCTGGATGGAGCATTACCCATTGATCATACGACTCTCCCCATCTTATGAAAAATGCAACAGTCTGGGAAACAAATCCGATTATTGTCAGGGTCGTGGCTGCTATCCCGACCATTGAATTCCTGAATGCTATGAATGCGATATAGATTACCATGGCAATGATGTATGCCATCGTGGATATGCCGAATAATGTAAAACTTTCCATTTATTTTCCTCCTTCTTCTGATTTGCTCAGAAGGGCTATCATTTTATCAATCTTTGATTCAAGTGCCGGCCTGTTTTTATTTGCTGTAAAGGCAACGGTAACCCTTGTGTTATTTTTCTCTTCTGCAATCTTTACCCATATCTTTTTGTGGCTCATGAAAAATGCGACATAAAGGCCTAAGCTCATTGCGAAGAATCCAAGGTATACAACAGGCACGCCGGGATCTTTTCTTACCTGAAGCCCCGTATATTCAACGCCCCAGTAATCCATAAACTCTACTATATGCCCCTCAGGAAGCCTCCATGTTTCAGGGTATTTTTGCAGGAGCCAGCCTGCGTATTTGGTTTTGCCCTTCTCAGAGAATTCTACAAAGGCTGCGGGATTATTCATCTGTCTTGCGTATGTGTACGGCCTACCGCTCTGGTCAAATGCAAGAGCCGATGAAAAGTCGAGGAACTGCCCTTGTATATCTGTTCCGGGAACTACAAAAGTTTCGTTAATGTTTAGTTCTTTCATTTCTGTGATTCCTGACTTTGAGGTCAGCTTTAATCTCAGTTTGCCCTGCGGCAGTGAACCCGGGATTATTCCGTAGCTTGACTGATAAAAAATTATGCCGTTATATTTTAACGGATCATTTACCTCTATGGTCTTTTTCATGACCTCTTTGCCGTCCTTTATTACAACGAGGTCGCTGCTGAATTCCTTTGGCATGCCGGACTGGCCATAAAAATCCACAATGAAATTATCGCATCTGAGATTAAACCCTAACGGGAAGATTCCGTAACGTTTTAATTTTTTGTCTAATGTTTTTTCGTCTATCCCGAGCTGCAGTGCGGTCTCCTTGAGATCGCCTTTTGTTCCGTGCAGAAGCTGTGCGATGCTTTCAGCCTCGGCTTCATCAGCACTTGATAAAGCCCTGTTCTTGGCGGAAAATGCAAACGCGTAAGTGCTTCCTTCAGGAAGATTAAGAAATCCCTTAAACCCGAAGAATATGCCAATTATTGCGCCGATGAGGATAAGAAGGACGCTCAGGTGAGTGATGTAGACTCCCAGACGGGAATAATTGCCTTTTTCAGAATAAAGCTGGTAGGCATTTCCATCTTTTTGTTCAAGAAACTTAAACCCGGCCTTTTTTATCAATTCGCCTGCGGTCTCTTTAACCTTGTCAGGTTTTCCCTTCAATACTATCTCTTTTTTCCCCAGATTCTTAAACTGTTCTTCTGTGAGGGGCTTTATCGGCTCTTTTACAAGATTCAGAATCCTCGGAAGCCTGTCAATGGAACATATCACTGTGTTTACGGCAAACAACATGAGTAGGGCGACAAACCACCATGAATTATACATGCTCAAGAAGCCGAGCTTGTCAGAGATGCTGTATAAGGTTGGGGCCATAGATTCGCCGAAAAGCTTTCCTAATATCTGCAGGTTTTTCTCAGGCTCTGCGTTTTGCTCAAGAATCGTTCCTATTATTGATGTTAATGCAATCAGTGCGAAAAGCACTACTGCAAGCTTAATAGATGCAAAGAAATCCCATATTTTATCAACGACTGTTTTATTCTTGTTCTCTTCCACAATTTGCTCCTTAGAGTTTAATCTTTATATATTATGATTCTGTCCAAAAATAAGCAAGGACATTCTGTAATGATTACTGTAATATATGTTTTCAAAGGGGGACATAAGCCTTTAAATTCAACAAGTTGCAATGTCTGTCTATGCGTCCCGAGAGCCGTGATATATTGCCTTCTGTCACGATAAGAATTCCCCTGCGTTTCACTTAAGGATGCTTCTCAGAATCATCATGACATTCTCCCTGAATGCGTCGGCGTTATGATTGAACGGGTGGAGATTTGTCATAATATTACCGGCAATGATTAAAGTGGGGGTCTCTGTAACGCCATATGCCTTAGCCATAACCAGCGCCCTCATAGTTTCTTTAGACTTATCTCCTGACCTGAGTCTTTTGCCAAAATCAGTGCCAAGGCCTATCTTTGCCCCTATCTCTTCAAGCACTTTTATATCCCCTATATTTTTTCTTTCAACAAAATTGGCGTGAAAAAGGGCCTCCTTCATCTTTTCTCCTTTCCCGGCCTCTTCAGCAAGAAAATATGCCTCTCCCGGCTTTGGAGAACCATTTCCCCAATAAATCGGGATGGTCTTCCATCTGATCTTTTTGGGGAAATTCCCTTTGATAACAGGTATTGACTTTTCAAAGTCATAACAACCATCGCAGTAGAAACTCAGGAATTCTATTACCTCAACTGTTTTGCCGTCAAATTCAAAGTCATACCCCGGTACCAGGGTATAGATACCCTTGATGGTGATCTCTGCATCTGCGCTTAATGGTGAAAGCGCTGCGATTAATAGCGTTACGGCTAAAAACATTTTTTTAAACATTGGATTCCTCCTTATATCTTCAGGTTATTTGTGTCTGATCTTTTCCAGATAAACCGGATAATTAAAATCAGGACTTGCGCTTTTTGTGTGACAGTTCAGGCAGAGAGCCTCTGCCACAGATTGCATCGGCTTCGAAAAATCCAAAAGGTGATCTCTGCCGGGTCCGTGACATGCCTCGCACTGAACATCTGCCAGTCCTGCCGTTGATTTTATGTTGTAGAAACCTCCTTTTTCCCCAAAGCCTACAGTATGACATATCAAGCATTCAGGGTCATTTGACTTGCCTGCCCGTTCAAGTGACTGAAAAGCATTGGCATGCCTTGTCTTGCTCCAGCTTTCTGCAAAAGGCTGGTGACACTCTCCGCATTTGGAAACACCAAAGTAGGGGACATCTGCCAAAGGTTTGATGTCGTCCTTTAAAAGCCTGGCAACTTTGGCGTCATATTCATTTAACGCCTTGCGCACATTCATATCTTCTTTTATGTCTTTACCAAGGGTCTGCCACCTGTGCTTAAATTCCAATAACTCACCTTTGTTATCAAAGTGCATTGATAGGATTCCCAACCTTTCTCCTTTTGGATAACCGCTTACAATAATCGTTCCATTTTCTTTAACAGGTTCTTCAAGGATTTCTCCTGATGAGAGTATTATGATATCCCATCCCTTTAAGGATTTAATCTCGGGAATTGGCTGATCTGTGAGAAGGATGTTCAATCTGCCCTTTTTGTAATTCATCGGGTTAATGCTGACATTAACATCAAGGCCATCACGTTTTACAGAGACAGACTTTTTATATTGCGTCATGTCAGATATAACAGGGATTTTATACTGTTTTAAAAGCCCGGAGAAAAAATCATGGGGGAATTCGCTTTCCTTTTTTAAGAAGGCTGCTGCATCGTATTTCATAATGCTGAAGGCTTTCAGCATTGCCTTGGCTTTGAGCCTTCCCTGCGGGGTATCCTTATCGAGAAAATTACCGGCATCAATAAGAATGTAAGGAGAAAGCATTTTACTGTGCTCGGTGATGTAGCCGGCGCGTCTTGCAACGCCTCCGAAATCAGTTTTTGGAGAACAGCCGCATGGTTCAAGTTCGCCATTCACTCCGCCTGTGTAGACAATATTGAGTGTTCTTGTCTGGCCGTATGCCAATCCATGAATTTCAGTCTGCAGTAACATGATTAACGGCATTAGGACATATAAAACAAAATATCTCATTCATTAACTCCTGGTTTTGCCTCGTAAAAGCCTTCAAGTCATGTACAGGTTTT
>CAZBSJ010000011.1:0-2408 GCA_964494165.1 uncultured Nitrospiraceae bacterium | reverse complement strand
ACGAAAAGTGCTAATAATACAAGCAGGCTTTTCATTGGCATGATTAATAGTATCAATTGTTCAACTTTGAAGTCAACTCGTGCTTAAGTTAAGTGAGGATTTTAGGCCTGTCTCTTTTTGCATTGACAATACAAAGGAATCCGAATGGTTTTTTAAAGGGATTCTTTAATTGATGGGGAGTGGAGGGCGAGATGTAGAGCGTGTCAAAGGGTTTTATATCATAAACCTTTTTATCAACCACTGCTTTGCCTTTTCCCCTAATGCATATGACAACGTGTTCGTGCCTGTGCATCTCAAAGCTGCTTTTTCCTCCGGATGCTATCTCAAAGTACCTTAAATGGAACTTCGCAGTCTCTCCGCGTCCTCCTATTAATGTATGCCTTATGATATCTGACCAGTCTTTACCTTTTAGTTTATATTTCTCGACTGTTATGCCTTTCCACTTAAAGTTTTTCTTAAATTCATAAAGCCTGCTTTTGTTAGATGAAGCCGGCTTTTTTTTGTCAGCCTTTGGTTTGCCTGTTTTTTCGCCCCGGTGAATCCGCCCGGGCGCGGACCAGTCGCAGGTTATCGCAGTTTTTTCTTTTCCGGACATCTTTTTGCTCCTTAATCCCTAATCAAATATGATGAGACTTTTAAGTGAATCCTTTGCTTTGGCTGTAAGCTGAAAAGCCCTTGATATTTTTTCGATTAAAAATCTGTGGGTGACAATTTTTTCAGCCTTTACAACTCCGTCCTTAATCAGCTCCAGCGCATCCGCTGTATCAGTAGGGCCGCATGAATAGCTTGTTATTATATTAATGTCTTTGAAATAAAGCTCATTAGGGTCAATTGTGAGCTTTTCTTTTGGTTTGGCAGGTGTAAAGAACAATACAGTTCCTCCGCGGCCTGCTGACGCGATACCGTCCTTCATTGCCTCAACACTATTAGGCCCGACCACAACAACATCTGCCATCATTCCCTTGGTTAAGTTTTTCAGAGAATCCAAAAGGTTATCCTTTGAAACATCAACCACTTCATCAGCACCGAATTCCTTTGCTTTTTTAAGGCGGAACTTTACCATATCCGCTCCGATGACTTTGCCGGCGCCGTATTTCTTTGCCAGAAGTATGTTTATCATCCCCATTACCCCAAGCCCGATTACAAGCACAGTATCGCCGCGTTTTATATGAGCCCTTTTCAATGCCTTAACAACGCAGGCAGTAGGCTCAATCAATGTCCCGTCTTCATAGCTCACATTGTCAGGAAGGAGCAGGGTGTCGTTTTCAAGGTTTATCTTAGGGATATGTATGTATTCCGAGATGCCGCCCGGGATGATCTTTGTGTTTCTCCATGTCTCGCACTGCACATAATCTCCCCTTCTGCAGAACTTGCATAAAAAGCACGGCGCATGATGGTGGACAAAGACCCTGTCCCCGGGTTTAAATGATGTCACATCTTTGCCAACCTCGATTATCTCGCCAGCAGGCTCATGGCCTATAACAATAGGTGCCTTTTTCTCAATGTACCATGGCATCACATCGCCTGAGCATATGCCGCAGGCGTGTGTCTTCATAAGGGCGTCTTCAGGCCCTATCTCCGGGATAGGGATATCTTCAATCCTGATATCATTAAAACTGTAGAGTTTAGCGACTTTCATGCGGTTTTGTAATTATTCATCAAAACTTGCTTAAAACTCAAGGAGTGAGGTGTTATGTTTGTCAAATATATGCCGGATGCAGTATTTAAAAAGAAAAAAATGATAAAATATGGCAATGAAATATACACAATATTTCTTATTCATCAAACAACGTGCCGATAGGAAGACAATTAAAGATGAATGGATAATGGATACCATCAAAAACCCTGTGAAAACTGAAGTTCAGACTGATGGCAGAATAAGAAAATGGAAATTTATAGGAGAAGTTGGGAGATATTTGAGGGTTATTCTTTTAGAGGATGGAGAAACCGTTCATAATGTTTTCTTTGATAGAAACTTTAAGGAGGAAGGAAAATGAAAATCCGTTATTTCTCAGATACAGATACGGCACTGATTGAGTTTTCGAATGTCCCTATTGTTGAGACAAAGGAAATATCAGAAAATCTCTACATCGACCTGGATGAAAAGGGCAATCTTGTAAGCATGACTATTGAACACGCAAAGGAAAAAGCGGGGATCTCTGAGGTGTCTTTTTTGCAAATGGAAAAGAGCAGATAAGTGTTGATAGTCAAGTGTAAATGATAATCTCAGAAGATATAATCTTAAATAGAAAGCGCCAACAAGCGAATCGAGCACATCCCTTCGGGGCTGCTCATCCGCCGCGTTGTATGCAATAAGAATTGAAAAAATGGATTCTAAATGAGGAATAGACATTGTCAAGTCTTTTCTGTAAATTCTCGCCAGGGCATTATTCTCAACGGTTTTCATA
>CAZBSJ010000010.1:0-17955 GCA_964494165.1 uncultured Nitrospiraceae bacterium | reverse complement strand
GCCAATCCTGTAAGGATAGAATCTCTTATAATCCGTTTTCTTTTCTCTTTTGAAACGTTCTCGGTGATAGATATAAAGATCGGCAGGACTACAAAAATATCAACAGCAACAAAAATCGGAATAAATGTATTAAGAATCTTCTTAAGAAATTCTTCCATTATTCCTTAACCTTTTCAAGACCCTCCAATGCCCTTTTGTTCGAAGGGTTGCTCTTTAACGCCTTATCAAAAGAGCTTTTTGCCCTATGCTGAAAACCAAGATGAAGCAGCATATAACCAGACTCTGTTAAATATTCGCTGTTTGCGGGATCATGTTTCAGCGCCCTCTCAATAGCGCGTTCTGCCTCTTTATATCTCTGCAATCTGCCCAAAGTAATTCCATAATAATAATGGTAATTAGGCAGATTATCCTCAAGATAGACAGCCTGCCCAAAAAGCTGAAGGGCCTCAGCATAGTTGCCTTTTTTAAATTCAGTCCTGCCCAGTTCAAATTTTGACCTTGCAATCTCCTCATTGCTCGCAGCAGGCCTTGAGCTGTTTGCAATACGCTTATCATAGTCGCTTCTTCGTTTGACATCTGAGAGTGTTGAGTAAGCATTTGTTATACAGGAAAATATTGAATTTAATTTCTCTCTTACCGAATCTGACTTGAGATGAAAATGCCTGTCAGGGTGGAACTCTTTTGCTGCCCTGTAATAAGCCCTTTTTATCTCCTCAGCAGATGCCCATTCCTTTAATTCGAGAATACTGTAATAATTCGAGATATTGCATGATTTATACATCTTCTCAACCCTGCTTAAAAAATCTTCGTCTTCTTTAAACCGCGGCTCTTCGATAATATCTTTATGAGAAATACCGGCAGGAATCTCTTCGCCACCTTCTCTTACCTCAATAATCTGGGTGCCCAGCAAGGCATAAAGAGATCTTAGCGTCTCTATCTCATTAAGCGTGGATAAAGAGATAAGCTCTTTTATTGTTTTCCTTCCATCCATGCATGAAAGGATCTTCTTATCGCCATCATCCATAGCAATGTCCTGAAAAAGGCTCAAGGGATCTTCTGAAAAATAAAGCACATCATCCGTTGATATATTTAATTTATTAAATGCCTTCTGCGGATCTAAAACCCTTTTTATCCCGCGGTATATGATATTTGCAGCGCTTAGTTTCAAAGGTATAAACTCGCTTTCAACCAAAGGGGCCTCTTTAAATTCAAAATCGCCTTTTTCAATATCAAAGAGGCTTAAGATTATCTCTTCTGATAAGTTTCTCACTATGTCCGGAAGCTGATGCGGTTTTATATAACCGAGTTCAACAAGCACAGCGCCTTCTTTTTTGTTCCCGTTCTGAAAGACAGAGGAATACTGCTGAAACTGGTCATTGGTAATAACATTAGCCTTTAAAAGATATTCACCAAGCTTATCAGCATTTTGGTTTGATGTAGAAAAGATTATATCGCCATTTTTTATATATACTTTTTTAATAACAGCATCGTATTTGATTTGAAGCACGCCTGTATGTGCGGCTTTTTGAATACCTACAAGCAGATCATACAAAGGATAGTCTTGTAATCTTCCTTTTTTGAGCTGGTCAAGCCGTTGAATACCTATAACAAATCCCGCATCAGATTCCTTTGTCCAGATTATCTTCCCCTTTGTATGCAGGTTCAATGCATCGATATCTATATCAACAATTAAATCTTTTTTTACAGACTTAATCTTGTCAACTAATATAATTAATACCTTCAGGCCCTCAAAAGAGTAATCCATAACATTGGCACGAAATATCTTTCCCTCAATAATAACCTTGAACTCGGCTTGGTGCCGATATCTCTTAAAACATCTTTTATTTTTTATTCGCTCTAACATTTGATAACAATCATATCACTGCTAATACAGGTTAATCAATCAGAATCGTAATAAAATCAGGCAAAACAAAAGGGGAAACAGTTTGTCTGTTTCCCCTTTTAAATGTTATTAAGATTGAACTTTGTCCTACATTTCCTTAAGAGTAACTGCTCCTGTCGGGCAGACGCTTACACAGGTTTCGCAACCTTCACACAGGTCGGCCTGATAAGGATCAGCCTTGCCATCCTTCATCTGGAAAACGCTCACCGGACAATTGTTAACACACTCTTCGCATCCTTCACATTTTTCTGTTTCGACTGTTACAACCCACACTGAACCATTCACCTCCTTAGAAAATTCAAAAGCTTTAGGTTATAATAAAATAAACTCCGCTAAAAAATCTACCCAATCGACTTATAACATCAGTGCTCTATCTCAATCCCTGCTGTCTCTTCTCTGACTGTTACAGCTATTTTGTAAAGAATAGTGAGCACAAAAAAGCCTGTTG
This sequence comes from uncultured Nitrospiraceae bacterium, assembly GCA_964494165.1. Lineage (GTDB taxonomy): Bacteria > Nitrospirota > Thermodesulfovibrionia > Thermodesulfovibrionales > UBA1546 > CAZBSJ01. Next base: position 15,604 of record CAZBSJ010000010.1, on the reverse strand, counting down.
CCCAAATGCCAATCGTTATCAATGTCTCAGGCACTGTCGGCCAGTATTCTGTAACTGTCTCGAACATATTGGGGACAAATCCGCCTACGATAAGGCCGAAGCCCTTGTCTATCCACAGGGATATGAAGACCATGGCTGATGCAATAGCCAGCGCGCCCTCCCTCCTCCTCATTGCAGGGAACAAAAGAATAGATAACGAGACAAACGCCAAAATGATAGAAGTCCACATTAAGGGCACAAGTTTCGCATGGCCATGCAATCCAACAAACAGATACTGAAATGGATGCATATGCCCTGGTATCCCGCTATAAAATGCTGTAAAGAATTCCAGTCCGAGGAAAAACACATTTGTCAGCATGAAATAGGTAACGATCTTTCCTAATGTCTGAATGGCCTGTTTGCCCGGGTCAAACTTTGTAAACTTCCTTATTATCAGGGCCAATATGATCAATAATGCAGGACCGCCTGAAAATGCAGACGCCAGAAATCGGGCTGCCATAATAGCCGTAAGCCAGAAATGCCTTCCTGGAATACCTGCATAAATAAAGGCTGTAACGGTATGAATCAAAGGCGCCCATGCAATAGAAAGGTATATTAAAGGTTTTACCCATTTAGGCGCTGAAATACCCTTTCTGTCTGAACTTAAGACCATCCATCCAACTATCAGATTCAATGCCAGATATCCGTTTAAAACGATTGTATCCCAGAAAAGAATGGAATTCAGAGTCGGATGCAGAAAAATATTCAAAACTCTCATGGGCTGTCCCATATCTGCCATGATGAACAAGATACACATGACGATTGACGATATGGCAAGAAATTCTCCGAGAATTGTTATCTTTCCAAACTGTTTGAAGTCATGGAGGTAATAAGGCAGGACCAGCATTACGCCTGAAGCAGCCACTCCAACCAGAAAGGTAAATTGTCCTATATACAATCCCCATGAGACGTCTCTGCTTAAGCCTGTTATGCCTAAACCATAACTAAACTGTTTGAGGTAGGCTGCAAAACCCACTCCCATAAGAGAAAGAAGAAAGAAAACCCATATCCAATATCTCGGACTCCCTTTTAAAGCTTTCTCAAGCATTGTTATTTCCTCCTATTCTGAGTAGACCCATCAGATTACAGCAGCTCAGGGACAATAGCATACTCATTACCTCCTATTATGTAGTAGATGTTCGGTACGGTGCCAAGCTCGGGTTTACGTCTTATGGTAAATCGTGTTTTCAAAATCCTCCTGACCTCTGAGTTAGGGTCATCAAGATCGCCGAAGATTAATGCACCTTTTGATTCTTCTACGCAGGCAGGCTTAAGCCCCTTTGCAAGTCTCTCAAAACAAAATGTGCATTTCTCCACAACACCAATCGTTCTTGTTGGATATTCTGGATTCTCTTCCTTAATAAATGGTCTGCCGTTCTCATCCTTTCCGCGCGGGTCTCTGTAATTAAAGCTCCTTGCGCCATAAGGACATGCAGCCATGCAGAATCTGCATCCTATGCACCTGTGCATATCCTGCATCACAATTCCGTCTTTTCTTTTAAAAGTGGCTTTTGTGGGACAAACCCTTACACAGGCTGGATTTGCACAGTGATTACAGAGCAGTATAAACGGCCTGCGCTTCATATCATCAGGCATGAATTCGTGTTCCTGTCCTGGGAATGTGTGCTCGTATTTATCTGTCCATATCCATTTAATCTCATCCTTTGGATTGCCAAAATCAGGCACATTGTGTATCTTGTGACAGGCTCTTATAACTCTCTGATAATCTGCCTCTGTCCTGAATTTGCTGATATCAACTACCATAGCCCACTGTTTTGCAGAAAGTGCTTCAGGAACACGCGAAACCTGTGAAGCCTCTAAGACATTTTTCTTAAGCTCAGTTACAACAGCAGTGCCGCCTAAACCCAGTACTGTAGAGATTCCGGCTATTTTTAAAAACTCTCTTCTGTTCATACTCATGATTGGCTCTCCTTTGGTGCAATATGACAATCCCAGCAGTATGGCTTAACCGCCATATAATTATGGCATTTATCGCAGAAGTTCTTTTTGTTGGAGTGGCATTTCATGCATGTATTCTGAAGGCTCATGTCAAAATGCTCGCCTTTACTGTTTATAAAAATTTTATTGCCATCACGCACAACAGAATCACGCCAGTCATCAAGCATCTGCATATGTTCTAATCTCATGAATTCTTTTGGCTCTACGCATTTTTTTTCGACCATCTTTTGTATCTCGGGCGTATCGTATTTCAACTCGATCTTGGCTATAGTCTTGCCCTTACTAATGTAGAACGGGAATGTTACAAGTGCAACAAAGATGATTAATCCCAGTAAAATCTTGCCACCGTTATATATCTTCACTCTTTAGCCTCCTTTCCCGGAAGGGGTTCTCCTCGCAGATCAAGAGTCCTTTCTTTTTCACCCTTCATGACCAGAGCATTCCCCACGAGCTCATGTACGCCTGTTACACGCACACCCGGCACCCAGTAATCCATTAATGGCGGTAGTGCTGCTCTGTCGATTGCGCATATGTTAGCCAGCATGTTAACGCCGTAATGGTCGCGTACAAACTTCACCGCATTAGCCCTTGGGAAACCACCCCTCATCCTTAATTCCATGTTTTCCGATGCATTCAGTCCTGATCCGCTGCCGCAGCAGAAAGTCTTTTCCCTTATGGTATCTTCAGGCATCTCATAGAAATGATTGCATACATTATTGATGATATATCTCGGCTCTTCCAATATGCCCATGCCCCTCGATGTATTGCAGGAATCGTGGAATGTTATCTTCAAATGATCATTCCTGCTTGGGTCAAGCTTTAATTTGCCGTTCTTTATAAGGTCTGCCGTAAACTCAGCTATATGGACCATCTTTGTGGATTTAGCATTTTCAAATACAGTGCCTGTTACCGGTGACTTCGGCACATCGAGAAAGTCTGCAGGACCATTCCATGTATCCATATACTGATTCAGCACCCTCCACATATGTCCGCACTCACCGCCAAGAATCCATTTAACGCCTAATCTCTTTGCCTCGGCATAGATCTTCGAGTTGAGCCTCTTGCCCATTTCATTTGTCGTGAAGAAACCAAAGTTTCCTCCTTCAGAGGCATAAGTGCTCCATGTGTAGTCAAGTCCAAGTTCATGGAAAAGCATCAGATATCCCATTGCGGTATAAGTACCGGGGTCGGCGAAAAGGTCTCCTGAAGGTGTGACGAAGAGTATTTCTGCGCCCTTTCTGTTAAAGGTAGGTTCTATCTTTATCCCTGTAATGTTCTGGATATCATCAAGGAAAAACTCCACACTGCTCGTTATGGTATGCGGCTCAAGGCCAAGGTGATTGCCTTTCATATAGCAATTGGCAACAGGGCCTGCTATCCAGTCGATATTTAAGCCGAGCAGATTTGTGAGCTCCCTGCCCATCATTGTAATCTCAGCCTGGTCAATGCCGTAAGGACAGAATACCGAACAACGGCGGCATTCAGTGCACTGGTAATAGTAATACCATATTTCCTTTAAAGCATTTAATGTAAGCTCTCGCGCGCCTGCCACTTTACCAAGCATCTTTCCTGATGCAGTGAAATATTTTCTGTATATGGATCTCAAAAGCTCTGCCCTGAGAACCGGCATATTTTTGGGATCTCCGCCGCCGATAAAGAAATGACATTTATCGGCGCAGGCCCCGCATCTGACACATATGTCCATGAAAAGCTTGAATGAGCGGTATTTGCTTAGTTTGTCCTTCATGCCGTCAAGAATAATATCCTGCCAGTTTTCAGGCAATTTCCAGTCCTCTTCTTTTGGCGACCAGTCTCTGGCATTTGGAAATTCTACTGCCTTCAGATTCTTGCCCTTTGCGCCCCAGCAGAACATCCCTTCTTTAAATTCAGCAGGAGAGTCCATCCACCCTTTTTCAGGAGCCTTATAACTTATGGTTGATGATAATTCTTGTGGTTTAGGAAGCTTTGCCATCTTTACTCCTTTTCGACTGGTAGCCCAGCCTGTTTCATTTTTGCCCTAAAATCATTTTCGTATTCTTCATATGTATGGACATGGACCGGATAATCCCACGGGTTTACGTGCCTGACCATACGGCTGTTGTTTGCAAGGTTTCTTGTTGGACTAAGGAACACACCGCCCAGATGCATCAGTTTGCTGAAAGGAAAATATGCAAGCAATACGCTGAAAAGGAACAAATGGACATAAAATATAACGCCGACGCCTTCAGGGATAACCGGATTAAATGTTATCAACCCCATGGCCAGTTCCTTAACGCCAACTATATGCACTTTGTAGAAATATCTCATCAGAACGCCGGATGTGGCTATCCCCAGTATTAAAAACAATGGGAAGTAATCTGAAGCCAGAGAGATATATCTGACCTGAGGGAGAAATACCCTCCTGAGGAACAGATATGTCACGCTTGTAAGAATAACAACATCTGTTATATATAAAAGCGGCACACCCACCTGAAGGAAACTGTCAAACCACTCTACTGTGTGTAGCACAACAGGCACATCCTGGAGGAAAAATCTGAAGTGTCTCAGCAGGATTATTAAAAAGGACCAGTGAAAGGCCAGACCTGCCAGCCAGAGCCATTTTGCTTCACCATAAACAACCTTCCCATCCCTCAACTGCGTCCTCAGATTTCTGAACAATGAGCGGAAAAACAGGACCTCAAGCGCCATTCTCATGATAACCCCGATAGTTCCGGATGGATTTTCGAGTTTATTCTGTTTAATCCAGGGAAGTGACTTTTGCTGTCCGCAGGTTGTGGTTATCCTGAAAGGAACCGGGGAACTGCCCCACTTAAGCATGCGGGCAATAAACCCGGCAATGAAAACAGCTAATGCAGCATAAGGAATAATAACCCCGAAAAGGTACTGCATGTTGCCGATCTTCACCCCGCCCATTGCGAGCAGAACAAGGACGATTACCGCGAAGAAAGAAAATAAGATATTCATTTCTTTACCTCTTTTCGTTTTATATTAAGATTGTCGCTTACTTCTAGTTCCATCTCCTCTTCAGTAACATCACATATAAGCTTTGCTCTCTGCAATAATCTGAAGGTCATGTTCTTTGCTTGATTGGCCTTAAAGTCATATATCTTTTCCCTGCACTTCATATAATTGTCAAATGCAGACATCATAAGATTATCAGTCCTGGTCTCGAAATCAAACAACTCTTCTGAGATCAGCGGTGTTATATCATCAGCCAGTTCATCTCTGACTATTTTTTTAAGTTTAAAAATAAAACCGAGCGCTTCCGAAGGTGTAAAGTCCTGAACAGCCCTGATCTTAACAATATTGTCAAGAAACTCAGAAAAATCATCTGAGGATTGACCGCTCAGAAGCTCATCGAATATCTTTTCGATGCCCTGAGAAATAGTTGCACCCACAGGGTTTGTAAATCTGTTTTTTTGATTTCTGAGGAATTTTGATGTGTCAGAAGGATAGCTGTCTAAAACTGCATCGAACCATTTTTCCAAAATGGAGGTTTTTCTTTTTGATAAGAGATCGTCCAGTCTCATATCCGGCTATATTTCCTCCTGATGACATTAATAAGTTGCGGCGGGATAACCGCATGAATCTCTTTTTAGGAATAACTGTAACTTTACAGATTATTTTATTTACTGAAATGAAGCAGGAGGTTTATTAAACCTCTTGCTTCATTTTGCTAAACACAAAAAATAAATATTATACGCAGCCTGTAGGTTTCGGCAGTCCAGCGTATCTGCATGCCTGTTTTGCAGGTCCGCCCGGATAAAGCTCATAAAGGTATTTTGTGTTACCTTTTTCTGGGCCCATGACCTTGCCAATTTCTTTAACAAGGATCTTAATCATCGGTGCGATCTGATACTGCTTGTAGTAATCCCTTAAGAAATTGATAACTTCCCAGTGGGACTCTGAAAGAGTAATCCCGTCCTGTGAGGCTAACTCAACCGCAAGGTCTTTGTCCCAATCATCAAGATTAATAATATATCCGTCGTCATCAACCTCAATCTGTTTTCCTTTGAAGTCCATCATTGGCATTTTAAACCTTCCTCCTTTTTTTGTTAATTTTCTGTTGAGAGAAAAAAATTTTAACACATTAGCGCTTCATAATACAACATGACCTTAAAGCCGATGCATCTATCGGGTTTTGAAGATGAACTATGAACAATAATATATATACAATCAATCGGTCAAATAAAAAAAAATTATCGGCAGATGACCTTTCTTTATCTGCCGGACCTGCTTATGAAGCCAAACTATAACAGATTTCCTACTTTTTCTTCAATCCGACAAACAAAAGGTTTTCACCGCTGCGGCCAGCCCCCCTGCTCCGCTCTATTATTGCATGGCCGTCAGCATCATAATGAACTGATCTGATTTCATAATCTTCTTCCGGCGTAAGCTGCCACGCCTTATCCCAGTCTTCATTGCAGGCATAAACCAGCGCATCAACATACGCCTCTCCAAGATTTCTTCCGGAACGGTCATAGACGTACGCTGCCCCGCATTCACATTTTCCACCGGTAAAAATGTTCCCAATCTTGGTTTTTATATCGCGCGGTCTTTCAAAAAAACGGCCGCAGAAAGGGCACTCAGGCTCCCTGCTTCTTCCCCTCGATATCCTTGTCATAGCTTATAACCAATCTTTCTCAGGAATTCTCTTCTTCCTGCTCTGTCCGCCTCTGTTTCAACGCCCTTAGGCGAATTCCCATCGATGACGCCAAGGATGCCGTTACCCTGCGACACTGATGCTACCACAACCTCAACAGGGTTTGCTGTAGCGCAGAATATCCTGCATACCTCAGGACAGTTTTTTATCTGGTTAAGGATATTTACAGGATAAGCGTTCTTTAACAAAATGCAAAAGACATGGCCTGCTCCTATTGACTGAAGATTTTTGACACACACATCTGTAATATCTTTATCATTCCCTTCATTTCTTATAAGACAAGGGCCTGAAGCCTCTGTAAAAGCTATGCCAAAAAGCGCCTGCGGTACACTCGTCACAATAATTTCATACAGATCCTCAGCAGTCTTTATAAAATGTGTCTGGCCAAGTATTAAATTACAGCCATCCGGGATAACCATTTTTACAGTCTTAATCTCCATAAAAACCTCCTTTCCTGCCAACTGATAATTAGACTCTACACCCTCAACTTACAGTCCATTAACCCTTTTTCGGTATGGTATAATGAACATAATTTTTTCTTTAGGAGATGTCAAGTCAAAATTGGCAAACAAGGTCTATAAGTTAGCATTCCTGCTGGTTTTTTCCCTGCATATATCGTTTTTTCTTATATCTGCTTCAGACAGTGCCGAGATAACAGGCCCTGAGATAAGAATAAACAATAATGAGATATCTGTGACAACCGGGCTGTCACTGAATGAAAAACAGGCACAGGAACTGAAAGACGGTATTACAAAAGAGATAACTTTTTATGTCGATCTTTTCAGAGTATGGAAGATGTGGCCTGATGAGTTTGTTCTCGGCAAAAGTTTTGTAAAGAACCTGAAGGCAGACCCTGTTAAAAAAGAATATGTGGCAACCTCATTTGACGGCTCCACAATAATAGAGAAACGCTTTAATGAACTTGACTCATTGCTGAAATGGGCTTTAAGCATACCTGAGTTGAAACTGACAAACATCAGGGGACTTGAGCCTGCTGACTATTTTATCAGGATTACGGTTGAATCAAGAATAAGAAAGCTTCCGCCTGTCATAAGCTATCTTTTCTTCTTTGTACCTGAAAAAGAATTCAAGAAGACAAAGGATTCTCCTGCCTTCAGGATAGGGGATACAAAATGAAAAACATAAGGCATGGTATTCTTGCCCTCGTTGTCTTTGTCTTAATAATAATTGCCTTTGCAATAGAGATACATTATTTAAGGCTTGAGTCCATGTCTATCCTTACCAGAGTTCTGCTGCTTGTCATTCTTAACCTGAACATCATTGCATTAATAGTGCTGATGTTCTTTGTGAGCAAAAATCTTATCCGGCTGTATATTGAGAGGAAACAGAAAATCCTCGGATATAAATTCAAGACAAAGATCGTAGCTATATTTGTGATACTTACATTTATCCCGGCCAGTCTTCTGTTTGTGGTTGCAAGCGGCCTGGTTACCAATTACATAGACAAACTGCTTACACCTCAGTTCAGGCAACCATTAGTTAGTTCCCTTGAAGTTGCCAAGGCAGTATATGAAATGGAAAGGAAAAAGACCATTGCGTTCGCAAAGACAATAGTGTCAGGCGAAAGATCCTCAAGCGAATATAAACTGCTGCATATCAGAAATATTCCTGAAAATCCCACAGAGGCTGTTAAAAGCGCGTTCGAGGGAAAAGAGGGCACTGAGGTCATATCAAGCGAAGACGGAGACATAATACGGGCTGTTTTACCAGAATATTCTGAAGGAAAACAGACAGGAATTATTGTTGTCGAAACCCGTCTTCCCAGAGATATCGCGCTCAATGTCGAACAAATAAAGGAAGTATATGAGGATTATCTGAAACTGGAATCATGGAAGACCCCTCTAAAGATAAACTATCTCCTGATCCTTGCTTTCTTTACATTAATAATCGTATTTATGTCGCTCTGGGTCGCGCTCAAGATTGCAAAAGGGATCACAGACCCGATACAGAGCCTTGCTCAGGCTACGGAAGAGGTTGCCGCAGGAAATCTGAACGTCAATCTCAGGTTACAAAGAGAAGACGAGATAGGTCTGCTTATAAACTCTTTCAATCACATGGTCGCAGAATTAAAAGGGAACAAAGAGACGCTCCAGACAGCATATCTTGAGTCTGACAGAAGACGCCTGTGGCTCGAAAACATCCTTGCCAACATAAACTCAGGAGTTGTCTTTCTCGACATCAAAGGCAAGATACTGACAGTGAACAGATCCGCCTGCGCCATCCTGAAAATATCGGCTGAGGATATTATCGGCAAACACTATACAGAGCTTATGTCCAGAATTACTTCAGAAGAGCTTCATGCATTAATAAAAGGAATAATAGTTAAAGACCTGAGCGGCATAGAAAAAGACGTAAAGGTCACAGTAGGTGATAAGCGTCTGATAATAAGGGTCTTTGTAACTACTCTAAGGGATAATAACTCTATCCCACTCGGCCTGCTTGTTGTTTTTGATGACCTCACTGATGTTATTAAGGCCCAAAAGACCCTTGCCTGGGAAGAAGTTGCCAGAAGAATAGCGCATGAGATCAAAAATCCTTTAACACCAATAAGACTTTCAACAGAGCGGATGCTTAAAAAATGGGAGCAGAAAGACAAAGACTTTGATCAGGTGTTCGAGCGCTCAGCAAAGACAATAGTAAATGAAGTAAACAGCCTTAAAAGGCTTGTTGATGAATTCTCAAGGCTCGGCAAAATGCCTGAGATAAAAAGAACGCCGACAAATCTGTCCGGGATAATAAATGAAGTCCTGAATCTTTATAAAGACTATAAGGAATTCAGCATAAATACCGCTATTCCTGATAACCTACCCTTAATCGAGGTTGACGGCGAACAATTCAAAAGAGTATTGATCAATATCTTTGATAATGCCTTCCAGGCAATGGGCAGCAGCGGGCAGATAGACCTTAACGTGCATTTCGACAATCAATCAAATAAAATATTTATAGATATAGCAGATTACGGGCCTGGATTGCGGGATGAAGACAAGGAAAGAGTTTTCCTTCCTTATTTTTCAACAAAAAAAGGCGGCACTGGTCTTGGCCTTGCAATCGCTAACAAGATTGTTTCAGAACATATGGGAACCATAAAAGTGCGGGATAACAATCCGAAAGGCACTATATTTACGATTGAACTGCCGATAAAGGCATATGACATTTAAAAGGAGCGCTAAATGCCAAAGACTTTGGTCCTGATAGTAGACGATGAAGCAGGAATAAGAGAAAGCCTTTCCGGGATATTTGAGGACGAAGGCTACGATATACTTACGGCTAAATCCGGAGAGGAAGCAATAAAACTTCTCAAAGACCAGTCCCCTGACCTAATCCTTCTTGACATATGGCTGCCCGGAATTGACGGCGTACAGACATTACAGGAGATTAAGGCGATCAATTCTGATATCCCTGTAATCATGATATCAGGGCACGGCAATATTGAATTGGCTGTAAAGGCCGTAAAAATGGGTGCATATGATTTTCTTGAAAAGCCGTTGGCGCTCGAAAAAGTCCTGCTTGTGTCTAAAAGGGCTATAGAGAAAAGGACATTAGAGATAGAGAACATAACTCTCAAAGAAAATCTTGCAAAAAAGTGGCAGCTCATTGGGAATTCGCAAAAAATAAAGACGCTCAGAGAACAGATCGAGATGGCTGCAAAAAGCAACAGCAGAGTCTTAATAGCAGGCGAAAGCGGGACCGGCAAAGAGGTCGTAGCCCGTCTTCTGCATGAAAAAAGTGGCCGCGCTGAAAAGGCCTTTGTTGAGGTTAACTGTGCTGCCATTCCGCAGGAGCTTATTGAAAGCGAACTTTTCGGCCATGAAAAAGGGTCTTTCACCGGCGCATTCGAAAAAAAGAAAGGCAAATTCGAACTGGCAGACAACGGTACTCTTTTCCTGGATGAAATAGGAGATATGTCCCTCCAGACCCAGGCAAAAGTGCTCAGGGTAATAGAGACCCAGAAATTCCAGCGCGTCGGCGGAAGCAAAAACATATCGGTTGATGTCAGAATCATATCTGCCACCAATAAAGACCTCAGAGATGAGGTCAAGAAAGGTAATTTCAGGGAAGACCTTTATTTCAGGCTTAATGTCATCCCCTTATTTGTTCCTCCTCTCAGAGAGAGAAAAGACGACATACCTTTACTTGCAGGGCATTTCCTTGAGACACTTGCAACAGAATACGGCAAACAGAGAAAAGAGATATCACCCGAAAGTCTGAGAAGCATGCAGTCCTATGACTGGGCAGGAAACGTAAGAGAATTGAAAAATTTTATCGAAAGGCTTGTAATAATGACGCCTTCCAATTTAATAACAGGACAAAATCTTCTTATTCCGACTGCCCCAGAAGAAACAGGATACTTAAAATATAAGACGCTTAAAGATGCGCGGGATGCATTTGAAAAAGACTATATTACAAAAAAACTGGAAGAAAATGACTGGAACGTGTCTAAAACCGCTGAGGTGTTGGATATAGAAAGAAGCAATCTGCACAGAAAGATAAAGGCTTACGACATAAAAGTAACGTAATCAAACATCAGGCCGTTCATATATTTTTTCCTATTGCATGAAGCTTCATCAGATTTGTCTTGCCCTGCCTCATTAATGGAGAGCTCGCAGTAATCACGATAGCGTCACCTTTCTTTGCAATCCTGGCCTTAAACAAAGACCGCTCAACCTCTTTTATCATCTCATCAGTGTTCGACAGGATACGCATCATCAAAGGAGTCACGCCCCAGTACATTGACATCCTGTTCTTAATGTCAGCATAAGGCGTGAAGGCTATTATCGGCACCTTTGGCCTGAACTTTGATACAAGCCTCGCAGTAAACCCTGACTGCGTAAAAGCAACTATTGCCTTAGCATGAATATCTTCTGTTGCATTGCATGCCGCTTCTGCAACTGCTTCTGAAAATCCGAAAAAATCCCTCTCTGCAATCTTTTGTCTTTGCATCCTTGATTCAGTATACTGAATAATCCTGTTCATCATTGCCACTGCGTTTAAAGGATATTTGCCGGTTGCTGTCTCTGCTGACAACATGAGCGCGTCAGTCCCGTCGATAACAGCATTTGCAACATCCGTTACCTCAGCTCTGGAAGGCCGTGAGTGTTCAGTCATTGATTCAAGCATCTGGGTCGCGGTTATAACGAGCTTTCCTTTAGCATTTGCCTTGTTTATCAGAGTCTTTTGTATTACGGGTATTTGCTCAGGAGGCATCTCAACTCCGAGGTCTCCCCTTGCAATCATTATCCCATCAACTTCATTAAGTATGTTATCAATATCATCCAGCGCTTCAGGCCTTTCTATTTTTGCAATAACAGGCACTCTCTTACGCCTTTTCTTAAGCCATGTCTTAATGCCCCTTATGTCTTCTGCGGTCCTCACAAAGGATAAAGCGACATAATCCACGCCCATTTTCAAACCGAATGCAAGGTCTTTTTTATCCTTTTCAGTGAAGGTTGAAAAGGTTATCTTTGTATCCGGAAGGTTTACGCCCTTTCTTTCTTTTAATAATCCGCCTTCAATAATCTTTATCCTTATGGCATTCTTGATTTTCCCAATCACGCGTGCCTGTATTAACCCGTCATCAAAAAGGACCATGTCATTGATCTTCACGTCTTTTCTCAAAGCAGGATACGAAATAAAGATATTTTTCTTATTGCTTATCCCGGTACCGCTGTTAAGAAAAACCTCTGAGTTTCTCTTGAGTTCAACAAATCCATCCTGAATGCGGCCGACCCTTATCTTTATCCCTTGCAGATCCTGTATTATGGCAACAGGCTTCTTGATCTCATCTGAGCATCTTCTTATAAGCCTGAAGCTGTTTTTATGAAAGTCATAATCACCGTGCGAAAAGTTTAATCGCGCGACATCCATTCCTTCTTTTATCATCGAAAGGATCACCTTCCTGTTCGCAGAGACCGGGCCTATTGTGCAGACAATTTTTGATTTTCGCATATTCATAAAATTATCATGTTAAGCTGTATCTAATTATATCATCTTCTTTTTTAAAAGCAATATGCTTTTGCCAGTTCTCGCCTTTATCAGGACAATCAGACCTGTAATGAGTGCCCACGCTTCCTTTTCGCATAAGGGCAGCTTCTGTAATCATCTTGCCTACTGTAAGCATATTCTTTAATTCAAGTTCACGCCTGGTATAAAATGCCTTATCAAGAAGAAAAGACCAATCAAGAAATTTTTTCCTTGCTTCTGTTAAAGACTCATCACATCTGATTATCCCTACCCTTTCCCACATAAGCCTCCTCATTGTAGTTCTTATCTCATCATGCTCAGGGATTGTATGATAAGCAGGGGCGAATTTAAATGCCGGGTCATTTTTATCCAGGAATTTTTTCCCTTCAGACAAAGATTTGCATGCGGACATTCCTGCGCGCGCTCCATAAACCAATCCTTCAAGCAGACTGTTGCTTGCAAGCCTGTTAGCCCCATGAACGCCTGTACATGCAGCCTCGCCGGCAGAAAAAAGCCGTTTAATATTTGTAGCGCCGTTTATGCCAGTCTTAATCCCGCCCATTAAATAATGGGCAGCCGGAGATACCGGGACGAGATCCTTTGAGATGTCTATGTTGTATTGAAGGCAAGTGGCATATATCTTGGGGAATCTTTTCATCGTGAAATCCTTTCCGAGATGGGTCATGTCAAGATATACATTATTGCTTTCTGTCCTGACCATTTCAGAGATGATAGCCCTGGAGACAATGTCCCTTGGCGCAAGCTCAGCATCCTTATGATAATTCTTCATGAAGAACTCTTTATTTATGTTCCTGAGCAATGCCCCTTCTCCCCTCATAGCCTCACTGAGAAGAAAGTGAGGCGCAAACGGAGAATAGAGGCTGGTGGGATGAAACTGGACAAATTCCATGTCTTCCATCTCAGCGCCTGCCCGGAATCCTATCGCAATACCGTCGCCTGTAGCTACCAAAGGATTTGTCGTCCTTGAGAAAATCTGGCCAGCGCCTCCTGTGCACAGTATTGTTGCCTTTGCCAAAACAGCCGCTATCTTCCTGTCCCTCAATATATAAGCGCCGAAACACTCGCCATCCTTAACTATCAGATCCATCGTGAATGCAAACGGATATTTTTTTACGGATGGGAATGAACGGATCTTGTTTATCAGCACACGCTCCAGCTCCTTGCCTGTGGAGTCGCCATGTGAATGAAGAATCCTTTTTCTGGAATGGGCAGCTTCCATTATGAAATCAAGTTTTGTGCCTTCCTTATCAAACTCTGCGCCCCAGGAGATAAGCTCCAATATCCTCTGAGGTCCCTCAGCAACAAGTATCTTTACAGCGTCTTCCCTGCAAAGCCCGTCTCCGGCCTTCAGAGTATCGTCAAAATGAATGCCTACTTCGTCTTCATCACTCAACGCAACAGCTATTCCGCCCTGAGCATATTCTGTACTGCTTTCAGTCACAATATCTTTTGTTGCCACAAAAACGCTTCCGCACGGCGCAACCTCTATCCCTGCCCTCAGGCCGGCAACCCCGCTACCGATAATCAAAAAATCTACTTTCTCAATATCCATTGCTTAAATTGATTCCAAACCTGTGTATTACAATCATGTCCCGATAATTGTCGGGATTGTGAAAATTTTTTTTAACGCCTTTTCCATAGTTGTCAGTTGTTAGTTTTTAGTTGTTGGTCTAAAAAATTCATCGAGTTAAATAAATTTTGGAGCAATGTCTGCATTACTTGGATCAATAACCTCTACATTAACTCCCTGAAATCAGAAATATGCAAAAAGTCCTTTGACAACTTCGGCTTTAATCTCGAGCTTGCCGCAACTTTATGAAGTATATACTTTATCCCGTATTCCCTTGCCGTTTTCAGAACCTCCTCTGTATCATCAATAAAAAGCGAATTGTCTTTTTCAAAACCAAGCTTCTTCTCGACCTTGCTCCAGAACTCAAGCCTTTCCTTGGGAAATCCGATCTCACATGACGTAACAGCTGCATCGAAATATTTTCCTATCTCTGTCTTTTTAAGTTTAATGTCAAGGACCTTATAATGGGCATTTGTGACAAGAAATACATTCTTTTTGTGCCTTCTTAACATCTTCAGAAATTCTTCAACATGCGGATGGACCTCTATCATATGTCTTATCTGCTCTTTTAAGGCAGGGATATCAAGATCCAGCTCTCTTGACCAGAAGTCTATATCAGTCCAGTTCAGAGTTCCTTCATGATGCTTGTATTTTTTGAAAAGCTCTTCCTTTGCTTTGCCAAATGAGATATTTTTTTTGTCAGAGTACTTTTCAGGGACGAGGTGCTCCCAGAAATAATCATCAAAATATTTGTCCAGCAATGTCCCATCCATATCGAGAAGGACATATTTTATTTCTTTCATAGGGATTTTAGAGGTTAATGACATAGCAATACTTCTCAAAATAAATTATAAAAAGGGCTGAATACCGAAGAAAGACAATGACGACACCTTTTGAAAATTAATCCGCAATCTAATATCCATAAAGCATATATCATACTGTCCATTTAAACCTGTGAATCAAATTAAGGTTGCACATCTTAATATAATGTCGATTCATTGTATTTATAAGGTGTTCAGCCCTTTTAAGCTCTACATCAACCCTTTTGTAGTCGGAACACCCTTTAATCTTTTTTCTATTGACACAGCTTCTTTCAATGCCCTTCCAAGCCCCTTAAAAACAGCCTCAATCATGTGATGGATGTTCCTTCCATAAACAACATTTACATGAAGAGTAATACTGCTGCTGCTCGCAAATGCCTGCAGAAAGTCTTCTATCAGATCAGGGTCAAAATCCTTAAGCTTGCTTTTCCTCGGAAAATCCGCCTTATAAACAAGATACGGCCTCCCGCTTATATCAAGACAAATTGAGGCCAAAGCCTCATCCATAGGCACAGAAGCCTGCCCGTATCTGGTTATCCCCTTCATATC
>CAZBSJ010000009.1:12349-18556 GCA_964494165.1 uncultured Nitrospiraceae bacterium | reverse complement strand
TTTGCTTCTAATATCAGCAATGCTGATATTTTTCACCTTCAGAAAAGTATTCATGCCCTTACATTATGATATAGGCGATAAATCAGCTTATATTTAGGATTGGGGCCTGTCCAAAATAATCCAAAGGGTTGAATGCCGAAGAAATACAATGACGACACCTTATAAAATTAATCTGCATTCGATATCCAAAAACTTATGTCATATTGTTCCCTTTTAAGTTATTTATTAAAATGAGGTTTAACCTTTTAATAATCTGTCGATTCATTGTATTTATGAGGCGTTTAACCCTTTAATGAAGTATATTTTGGACAAACATGATTTAGTCTGATATTTCATTTTTAAGCATCTATTGCAACCCCAATCTTCAAATCCTTATCCTTCTCAAACTCCTTTAAGAATTCCTTAAGATAAGGCTGTATTCGTGTTTTTGCAGACACCCTAAAAAAAAGACAGTGCTCAGCATATTTTTTTTTGCCGGCTGATGGTGACGGACCAAGGATCTCAATATCATCTTTGTCTGCAGAAATCTTCCGGACTGCATTTTTAACCTTGTTTTCATCATAGCCTTTTCCCTTAAGAGTCACGGTTGCAATCTTTGAGAATGGCGGATATGACATCTCCTTTCTCATCCTGAGTTCTTCATTAACGAATTTAGAAAAGTCATAATTTTTCAAAAATCTGAAAAGATAATTTTCAGGCATCCTTGTTTGTACAAAAAGCCTTCCGTCCGGTTTTACCTTTTCTGATATTGATACTAGCTCCTGATATGCCTTTTCTATAGCCCTGAAATCCGGCATGCTCAGAGAAACATCGATATTCAGAACAGCAGCCATCCCGAATCTTTCCGGCATTGAAAGCCTTTTCGTCATCAGCTTAGTTCCTAAGACTAATGCCTCGCCCTTTATTATCTCTGAGAGGTCATCAGAACCTGGTCTTTTCTTTACAACATCACTGTCAAGCCTAACCGGCTTAATGCCCAAAAGCTTATTCAGGTCTTCCTCAGCCTTTTGAATGCCCCTTCCGATTAGTTCGAGCTTGAACCCTCCGCATCTTTTGCACTTGGCCGGGGTATCCGACTTATAGCCGCAGTAATGGCATCTCAGGGATTTGTCATTGGCATGAAAAACAAGCGGCACTTCGCATGCATTGCATTTCTCAATGCAATTACATTCTGTGCATAGCAAGCTCGAATGTCCCCTCTTATTAATAACAAACATTGCCTGTTCATTTTTCTTTATGCATGACCGGGCTGCATCAATGACAGCTTTCGAAAGGCCTGAGCCCGCCTTTCTTTCAGTACGCATGTCAATCATCCTGACAGCTGGTCTTTGAATATTCAGGTCAGTGCTTATGAATTCATACTTATTGACTCTCACATTGTAAAAAGACTCTATCGTCGGGCAGACAGATGACAAAACAACTGTTGCTTTTTCAAGAAAACCCCTCATCACAGCAAGGTCCCTTGCATTGTATCTCAACCCCTCTTCCTGCCTGTATGAATCGCTGTGTTCACCAAGCACTGCAATAAGATCGACACTCCGCAATGGCGCAAATACAGCACTCCTTGTTCCAAGCACGACATTGCACTTGCCGGACATTATCTTTTCTAATGCCTCTGAACGCTGTCCTCTGCTTAGGCCGCTGTGCATAATGCAAAGTCTATCTCCAGAAATCTCCTTTAAAATCGGCGCAACAGAATCTACATGTATTATCTCAGGCACAAGGATTATGGAGTTTTGATTCTGCACTAGCATCTTTGAAAGAAAAGATATCTCATATATCAAAGAAGGAGCATGAAGCAGAAAGGTCTTATATTCCCCAACAGCAATATTTTGTTTTACCCTTTCAAGAGTGTTTTCCTGAATTTCCGGCAAGTCAAGGCTCTTATTCTTTTCCTTATCTGATTTGATCGATTTTCTTGTCCTGACCTTTTTGAATGCCTCTTTTGGCAGCATATTTTTGAGTATTAGCCCTTTACTTGCCAGATAATAGTCTGACATCCATGAAAGAAGCTCTAACATCGGAGTCTCAAAAACAGGCGCATCTCCGTGCACATCATGAATATCCTTTATGTGTTCAGCTACCGATGCCTGTGATTTACTGAGGACAATCCCTAGTGTCAGCTTGTTTTTCAAAGGGGCAGAGACAAGCATCCCTGGCTTTACCTTTCCAGTAAATTGTGCAGGGCATCTATAGGTTAAAGGCTTGATATTTTGAGGGAACACCACATCAAAAAGTTCCATGTTGGATTTTAGCACAGAAACAAATTTGTCTGATTTAATTTTTGCTTTAAAATCGTATATAATTATCAAAACATGGCCTCTGTAATTATCATTCCTGCCCGTTATGATTCGACCCGCTTTCCGGGAAAGCCCCTCGCACCCCTTAATGGCAAGACCATGATACAGCATGTTTATGAAAATGCCAGAAAGTCAAAACTGGCAGACACAGTAATTGTTGCAACGGACAATAAAGCTATACTTGAAAATGTTATTGGGTTCGGAGGCAAGGCTGTAATGACCTCAGCCTCTCATATATCAGGTTCTGACAGAATCGCTGAGGTAGCCCAAACACTCAACTATGATATAATTGTCAATGTTCAGGGAGACGAGCCTTTGATTAAGGCCGAGATGATCGATGATGTTATAGCGCTTCTTGATGATAAAAATGCTTCTATCGGAACACTGAGTAAAAAAATAGAGGCCCCTGAAGAGATACTCGACCCGAACATTGTTAAGGTTGTCTTTGACAGAAATGGGTACGCGATGTATTTTTCCCGTGCACCTATTCCGTTTGACAGAGACAAATTCAGGATACAGGATACAGGATACAAGATTCGGGGTAAAGACAATCATGCATCTTGCATCTTGCATCTTGCATCAGATATCCGGACTTTTGAACTATTGTTTTACAAGCATATTGGAATTTACAGTTACAGGCGTGATGTGCTGTTAAATCTCGCAAAGATGGAGCCTGTGGCTTTGGAACAGATTGAGAAACTTGAACAGCTGCGCGCATTAGTGAATGGCCATAGAATAAAGGTAAAGGAAACAACATTTGAAACCATAGGGGTTGACACCCCGCAGGACTTGGAAAGGGTGAAACAATGGCTAAATTTATATTCGTAACAGGTGGGGTTGTATCATCTCTTGGCAAGGGGATTGCTGCAGCAGCAATAGGCGCTCTGCTTGAAACAAGGGGTCTTAAAATCACACTCCAGAAGCTCGACCCGTATATAAATGTAGATCCCGGCACATTAAGCCCTTTTCAGCACGGTGAAGTATTCGTAACCGATGATGGTGCAGAGACCGACCTCGACCTTGGACACTATGAACGGTTCACCCACATAAGAACCAGTCAGGCAAATAACTACACTACAGGAAAGATTTACTATAATGTGATTACAAAGGAAAGGCGCGGCGATTATCTTGGCGATACTGTTCAGGTAGTGCCCCACCTAACCGATGAAATAAAACGCGCAATCAAATCAGTAAGCAATGACCACGATGTTGTAATCGTAGAGATAGGAGGAACAATAGGTGACATTGAAAGCCTCCCTTTTCTGGAAGCAATAAGACAGATGCGATACGACGTTGGGAGGGAAAATGTTTTATTTATCCATCTCACATTGGTGCCGTACATAAAAACCTCAGGAGAGCTTAAGACCAAGCCTACGCAGCACAGCGTAAAGGAATTACGCGCAATAGGTATTCAGGCTGATCTCCTTCTCTGCAGAACCGACAGGCCCATCACACCTGAGGCAAAGAAAAAGATAGCTATACACTGTAACCTGGATGGCGATTCAGTTATAACAGCAATGGATGTAGATACCATCTACGAAGTTCCGCTTGCTCTCCACGCAGAATCCCTTGACCAGCAGATAATCAACAGGCTGAAACTTCCTGCCAAAGAAGCAGACCTTATGGCCTGGAAAGACATAGCAAGGAAGATAAAAGAACCTAAGCATGAGGTTACTATAGCGATTGTTGGTAAATATGTAGGACTGAAGGACTCGTATAAGAGTCTGATTGAAGCTCTCACCCATGGCGGGATAGCCAATGATTCCAGAGTTAATCTTCAATGGATAGACTCAGAAGAAATAGAGGTTCACGGGCCTGAAAAGTATCTTTCTGACGCTGACGGTATCCTCGTGCCTGGAGGATTTGGTTACCGTGGCATTGAAGGAAAGATAGAGGCTGTCAGATATGCCCGCGAGAAAAAGATCCCGTATTTTGGAATATGCCTTGGAATGCAATGCGCTGTCATAGAGTTTGCAAGAAACGTATGCGGCTTAAAAGCTAACAGCACGGAGTTTAATTTAAATACAGAGGATCCTGTTATTTACCTGATGGAGAGATGGTTTGATTTCAGAAAAGGCAGGGTCGAGGAAAGGACTGACGCATCTGAAAAGGGAGGAACGATGAGACTCGGAGCTTATCCCTGCATTCTTGAGGAAGGGACAAGAGCTTATGACGCTTATAAGACAAAGGAACTCTCTGAGAGACACAGGCATAGATACGAGTTTAATAATGCGTATAAAGGGATACTGACAAGACATGGCATGAAGATAAGCGGCACCAGTCCGGACGGAGAGCTTGTTGAGATAATCGAGGTGGAAGATCATCCATGGTTTTTAGGTTGTCAGTTCCATCCTGAATTTAAATCCAGGCCGACAGAGCCGCATCCATTGTTCCGTGACTTTATAGCCTCTGCCCTGAAGGAAAAACGCGCACTCTTTTCTTACAATGAAACATTATTGGAAATTCAGGAAAAGAAAGAAAAATCCTCCTGAAAAAATGACCAGAGAAATATCAGTAGGCAAAGCACGTTTTGGGCATAATAATCAGCCGTTGATAATTGCAGGGCCGTGCGTTATTGAGTCCGAAGCGATAGCATTTGAAACAGCCGGCAGGCTCAAAGAGATCTGCGAAAAGGCAGGTCTTCCCTTTATATTCAAAAGCTCCTACGACAAAGCAAACAGAACTTCTCTAAAATCTTTCAGAGGGCCTGGGATTGACAAAGGATTAAGAGTGCTGGCTGATATAAAGAGCAGATTAAATGTGCCTGTAATTTCTGACATCCACTCTCTGGAAGAAGTAAAACCTGCATCTGAAGTATTGGACGCATTACAGATACCAGCCTTTCTGTGCAGACAGACTGATTTAATAATAAAAGCAGCAGAAACCGGCAAACCGGTTAATATCAAGAAAGGTCAGTTTCTATCACCCTGGGATGTTAAAAACATAATAGAAAAGTTCATTTCTACCGGGAACAAAAATCTACTCATCACAGAGAGAGGCACATCATTTGGCTATAACAATCTTGTGGTTGATTTCAGGGGCTTGCCTATTATGCGCTCGTTTGGGTATCCTGTCATCTTTGATGTAACGCACAGTCTCCAGCTGCCCGGCGGACAGGGAAGCTCATCAGGCGGACAACGGGAATTTTCTGAGCCTTTGGCAAGGGCTGCAGTTGCTGTTGGTGTTGAAGGATTATTCATGGAAGTTCATCCTGATCCTGACAGGGCATTATGCGACGGCCCTAATATGATCAGGCTCGATGATGTAAGTGGGCTTTTGACAATGATAAAAGAGATACATAATTTAGTATCAGGTATGACTTTATAACCAGGGTAAATAATGAAATACAGATTAGTTTGCTTTATGTACTTATTATTTCTCATAACCCCTATATCTGCACCCATTTATGCAGAGAGCACGCAAAAAGACATCCCAACTTTCACAAACAAAGATATCGAACAGTACAAGACGCCTTCTGACAATAAAAGTTATATAAAAATAGATACCAGCCCGTCTGAAAAAAAGGAAAAGGCGCAAAAGGCAAAAGTTAATGCGGAAAAAGAGTACTGGTGTAAAAAAGCAACTCAATACAAAGACATTGTAAACAGGAAAAACGAAACTGTTGCCGAACTCGAGAAAGAATTAACAGCTGAAAAAAATACTGATAAAAAGAAAAAAGCAATCGAAAAAAAGATAGTCCTTGCAAAAAAGCAGCTAAAATATGCAGAGAGGGACCTCGGCAATCTCGAAAGCGAAGCGCACAGGAAAGGAGTCCCGCCCGGCTGGCTTAGATGCCAGTTTGAAAATTGATTACTATTTTTATAAGATTAGTGCGTGCTGTTTGAACGGTTTATTTTGCCGATAGTCAAGAAGAGATTGTCATTAAAAATAAAAAGGCAAAATCCTC
>CAZBSJ010000009.1:9468-12249 GCA_964494165.1 uncultured Nitrospiraceae bacterium | reverse complement strand
TATTCTTGAAATTGCTAAAAAAGTGCTTAAAACAGAGGCCGATGCTGTGACCCAGCTTATCGAAAGGCTCAACAGCAATTTTGAAAAAGCCGTAGATATCATCTACAAATGTAAAGGCAGGGTTGTTGTCACCGGAATGGGCAAGTCAGGGCTTATCTGTAAAAAGATTGCGGCTACTTTTGCTTCAACCGGAACGCCTGCTTTTTTTATGCATCCTGCAGAAGCAAGCCACGGAGACCTGGGGATGGTAACATCAGAAGATGTGGTTGTTGCCATATCAAACAGCGGAGAGACAGAAGAACTTGCTGCTCTGGTGCCTTTTTTGAAAAGATTTAATATAAGACTAATATCTATTACCGGCAATCCAAATTCAACACTTTCAAAGCTCGCCGATGTAAATATTGATGTCTCAGTAAAAGAAGAGGCATGCCCTCTCGGCATAGTGCCTACGGCATCCACTACAGCTGCTCTTGCAATGGGTGACGCCATCGCAGTAGCCCTTTTAACTAAAAGGGAGTTAAAAGAAGAAGATTTCGCATTTTTCCATCCCGGCGGAAGCCTTGGGAAGAAACTTTTTATTAAAGTTAAAGACCTAATGCATACAGGGGATAGGCTTCCTGTAGTGTCAATGGATACACCTGTAATTAAGGCCTTAATGGAGATATCTTCCAAAGGACTTGGTGTTACCATTGTGGCTGACAGCGATAAAAAAATATCAGGCATTATCACAGACGGAGATTTGAGGCGTGGAATCGAAAAATGGGGAAAGGCTTTTTTTGACATGAGTTCCGGAGAAGTGATGACAAAAAATCCCAAGACAATCTCTGAGGACGAGCTTGCAGCAAGGGCTCTGTCCCTGATGCAGGAAAAATCAATTACTTCTATTGTTATTCCTGAACCAGACGGAAAAGCAAAAGGCATAATCCATCTGCATGACATATTAAAAAAGGGGATAATGTGAAAAAAAAGTCAGCGCCGGTTAAAAAAACAAAAAAACAGCTCGATGAAATAGCCAGAAGAATAAAGCTGCTCATACTTGATGTTGACGGAGTGCTCACAGACGGGAGCATTATCCTGGACAACGAAGGAAATGAGTTCAAGGCGTTTCATGTAAGAGACGGGCATGGGATAAAGATGCTCACACGGACAGGTATAAAGGTTGCAATCATTACAGGAAGGCAGTCAAACGTAGTAGAGCGCAGGGCAAAAGAGCTGGGCATCAATGAGGTCTATCAGAAATACCATAACAAAAACGAGGCTTACGAAGACCTCAAAAGTAAATTGTCCATCAAAGATGAAGAAATTGCCTATATCGGCGACGACATTGTTGATCTGCCATTAATGAAAAGGGTCGGTCTTTCAGTTGCGGTGGCTGATGCGGCTGAAGAGATTAAACCTTACGCATCGATAATAACAAGAAACAGAGGCGGCAGATGCGCAGTCAGAGAGATCACAGACTATATATTAAAGGCTAAAGGCCTGATGGAAAAGATCATAAATGGCTACTTTGAGGCTTAATCTTCCTACGGCGCTCACATTAAGCAGGATTATACTGATCCCTATATTTATTTTCATTGTCTATCAGCACCCCTTCTGGGGAGTAGCTGTTTTCAGCATCGCATCTTTGACGGATTTCCTGGACGGTTATCTGGCAAGGCGTTCAAACCAGATTACAAAGTTCGGGATAATCCTTGACCCACTAGCCGATAAGTTTCTTGTTATATCAGCACTTGTGGTCTTGGTGGACATGGGACGCCTTTCTGCCTGGATAGCAATAGTAATCATTGTAAGAGAATTTTTTGTTACAGGGCTCAGAGTCGTAGCCTTATCAAAAAATATTGTCATCCCGGCTGAGATGGGCGGGAAACTAAAAACTACCTCTCAGATAATCGCCATACTCTGCCTTATAATAGACCGCAGCATATTTGATATAGACCTTTACGATATCGGAATCATATTTATCTGGATAGCTCTTGTCCTGTCAGTTATATCTGGCGTTCGCTATACGGTTTCTTTCTGGAAGAAAATATGACAGAAACTATACTGCTTATTATTTTAGCCTTTATTTTGGGGTCAATCCCATTCGGCGTTATAATCGCAAAATTAAAGGGCATTGATCTTAAACAGACCGGAAGCGGCAATATTGGAGCGACAAATGTCCTGAGAACAATGGGGAAAGGCTCTGCTGTCTTGACCCTTTTAGGAGATGTCTTAAAAGGCAGTATTGCAGTCTTAATAGGAAAATATCTTTCTGTAGGGCCTCTCTATGAAGGTATTATCGGACTTTCATCAATATTAGGACATAATTTTTCCCTGTTCCTAAAATTCAGAGGTGGGAAGGGGGTTGCAACAAGTATCGGAGTTTTATTAATTTATTCACCCAAAACTGCTATACTTACGCTTATAATATGGCTGTTGACAGCACTTATAACAAAATATTCTTCGTTAGGAGCGATTGTGTCATTCGGGTTTCTGCCGTTAAATATTGCCATCTTCGACTATTCATCATCAAAGCTTATAATAGCAGTCATGATTACTCTCCTGATATTAATACGGCACACAGGCAATATTGAAAGGCTATTAAAGGGAACTGAAAGAAAAATTGGAGAAAAACCTAATGAAACGAAAGACAATCTGCCTTAACATCCCGATCTCATTATTAATTATACTTTTACTTTCTATATCTGCCTTTGCTGAAGATATTTATGAAGAGAGGCTGAATGCCGGACTTAGCAACACTGAACCTTATTCCTATGTCTTGATCAAAAAAGCGCATGCTGA
>CAZBSJ010000009.1:0-9368 GCA_964494165.1 uncultured Nitrospiraceae bacterium | reverse complement strand
GACAAGAAAAAAATCCTCATCCCCGTCCTAATACTTCCGTTTTCAGTACTGGGCCCTCTATTTTTTATAGCGGCCGCACTGTCTGTTCTTGGGCTTTATTTCAGAAAAATTGATAAAACCATTGTTTATCTGTCCATTCTGCTGCTCTTTTTTTCTCCCTTTATATTAAAAATGGCAAGCATCTTCCTTTCTTCGTCATCACCAGAACTCAGGGCTATGGTTGAGGTAAATGAAAATAAAGGTAATAAGTATGCCATTACTGCATTAAAGGGGAAAAATGACTCCGTCTCTCTTTTCTCTTATGGCCTTGCCCTGAAGCGCGAAGGATACTACGAAAATGCGATCTCTGCTTATAAAGGCATATCATCGTCATTTATGGCGCCTGAGGTATATGTAAATATAGGAAACAGTTATGTCGGCCTTAATAATCTTTCAGCTGCCAATGAGATGTATAAAAAATCACTTGAGATAAAGCCTTTGGTTACAGCTTATTACAATCTGAGTCAGACATCGAGAGAAACCATTGACTTTGCAAAAGGCGATGAGTATTTTCTTGAAGCAACAAAGCTTGACAGGGAAGCTGTTTCAAAATTCAGGGCTGTTTCAAGCAGAAGTTTAAATCGCTTTGTCATTGATGAGACCCTTCCTTCGTCCTTATTTCTGGATAAGCTTAAAAGCAGGGATACTGAAATTGTAAGGATTTCTTTATATCATTCTTCCATGCTGACTTATGTTGTTGCTTTATTTATTGGCATTGTATTTGTCATGCTTGACACGAGCATCAGGCGTAAGGCGTTCAGATGCAACAGATGCAGCACAATACTATGCAGCAAATGTTCCAGGGAATTGCTGTGGGGGCAGATGTGCTCTAAATGTTACAAGTCTATCGTTAAACTGGATCAACTTGATTCGAGGGAAAGGGTAGCCAAGCTGCTTAAGGTTCAGGAACTTCAGCAGAGGAAAAAGACTATTATTAAAGGTCTGTCCTTTATTTTCCCGGGGCTGGCTCATATTTATTCCGGGAAGATTCTGGCCGGCAGCCTGTTTATGTGGTCATTCCTGTTCTTTTTGTTTGTAGTCTTGCTTAATCCTCTGCTTTCAACAGGGCTGTCTACTTTTACGCATGACTGGCTGATCATTCCCTCAATTGTATTAATGTGCATCTTATATCTTGCCTCCGGAATCTCAGCAAGGAGGAAACTCAGCAGAACATGGCTTTAGAAGGCTCCTTAAAAGAATTCGGGCTTGCTGATATATTGCAGCTGATATATTTTCAGCGCAAGACCGGCGTGCTCACGCTTGAAGGCAGGATGGACAGGATACGTCTCCTGTTTTATGAAGGTAACATAATCGCCGCAGAATCAAAACGAAGAGTTGACACAGACCGTATCGGTAAGATTCTTGCTAAAAAAGGGATTATCAAAGATACAGACCTAAAAAAGGCACTTGAAGAACAGCAGGCCACAGGAGAAAAAATAGGCAACATATTAATAAAAAGCGGTTATGTTTCAAAAGAACAGATTCAGGAGCTAATCATCTCTCAGATCACGGAAACCGTCGTGCAGTTATTTGGCTGGAAAGACGGCATGTATGAGTTCAATCCTCAGGGAGTGCCGATTGATAAGGATATCCCTATTACCGTTGATACACAGCACCTCTTGATGGAAGGGCTGAGAATCATGGATGAATGGTCCTCCATTGAGGAGAAACTCACTCTTGATACAGTTTTTGAAAAAACAGACGACTATTCTGCAAAAATAACATCCGAAGAAAAGGAAATTTTGGAATATGTGGACGGAGATAGAGATGTAAGCACCATCATCGAAGAAAGCCAGGCTGATAACTTTCATGTATCAAAAATGCTTGTATCTCTGCTTGAAAAACAGGCCATTAAACAAAAAGAGGCTGCTGCAGTAAGCCCGATTATTACACCTCTTCCAACGTTAGAGGCTGTTAAGGAAAAAAAGAAAAGGCCTGTCATAACGACATTGGGCATCGTCATTGTCTTTATGCTCAGCTTTTTTGTATCTTTTGGCACGCTATTGCTTCAGAAGAATCCCGGACTTGACATGCTAAAATCTGGGGAAGACATCGACAGGTTAAGATTTCTGATCGAGGCGTACAGATATGAGAATGGGTCTTATCCCTCTTCAATAAGCCAGGCAACCGAAAAAAGCATTGACAGATGGGGAAGACCCTATTTTTATAAGGCCGAGAACTATGATTTCGTCCTCTATAGCATGGGCCCTGACGGAATACCGGGGACAGAGGATGACATCTACTAAGAAGAGTCCTGCCAAATCCAAAAGCAATATAATAAAAAAGAAAAAAGCAGTAGTTCTCCTGAGCGGCGGAATTGATTCCTCAACTACTCTTGCAATTGTAAGGTCAATGGGGCATGAGGCATTCGCGCTCAGCTTTGATTACAACCAGCGCCACAAATATGAACTTGAATATGCAAAAAAGGTCGCTGCTTTTTTAGGCGCAACAAAACATCATATAGTCAGATTCGACCTCAGGGAGCTTGGAGGATCAGCTTTAACGTCAGAGATGAAAGTACCCAAATCAGGGGTTAATGAGCGAAAAAAAATAATTCCTAACTCCAAGACTGCAATCCCTGTTACATATGTTCCTGCGAGAAATACAATATTCCTTTCATTTGCACTTGCATGGGCAGAGGTCCTGGAAACAGCGGACATATTCATTGGCGCAAACGCTGTCGATTACAGCGGCTACCCTGACTGCAGGCCTGAGTATCTGAAGGCATTTGAACGCATGGCCAACCTTGCCACTAAAGCCTCTGTCGAGGGAAGACTGAGATTCAGGATTAATGCGCCGCTAATACGAATGACAAAGGCAGAGATAATCAAAAAGGGAGTGGAATTAGGATTGGACTATTCTCTCACATGGAGCTGCTATGATCCCATGCAAAGCGGAAAGCCCTGCGGACAATGCGACAGCTGCCGTTTCAGGGCAAAGGGGTTTAAGGAGGCCGGGATAAAGGATCCGATACTAACTATCAGATAAATAATATATAATAATCGTCAATATATGCGGGCATATGACAT
Source organism: uncultured Nitrospiraceae bacterium (assembly GCA_964494165.1). Classification (GTDB taxonomy): domain Bacteria; phylum Nitrospirota; class Thermodesulfovibrionia; order Thermodesulfovibrionales; family UBA1546; genus CAZBSJ01. Next base: position 6,300 of record CAZBSJ010000009.1, on the reverse strand, counting down.
CATAAAGAAAAAGCGGGATGGGCTTGAGCTTACAAAAGAAGAGCTCTCATTCCTTATAGAGAAATATCTCTTAAATGATATCCCTGACTATCAGATGTCAGCCTTTCTCATGGCAGTTGTTTTTAACGGAATGACTGATGAGGAGACAATAAATCTTACCGAATTGATGATAAACTCCGGGCAAAGGATCGATCTTTCTGACATATCCTTATCAAAAATTGACAAGCATTCGACAGGCGGGGTCGGCGACAAAACCAGCATAATCCTTGCCCCTCTGATTGCGGCAATGAACATAAGGGTTCCAATGATTGCCGGCAGAGGATTAGGACATACAGGCGGTACAATTGACAAGCTTGAATCAATACCCGGTTTCAGAGCAGACCTGTCAACAGAAGAATTCAGGGAGAACATCAAAGATATAGGTTTTTCAATAATAAGCCCGACTGATGATATAGCGCCAGCAGACAAAAGGCTTTACAGCCTGAGAGATGTCACCGCAACAGTTGAATCAATTCCCCTGATTGCGGCAAGCATAATGTCAAAAAAACTTTCCGCGGGCATTAATGGACTCGTACTTGATGTAAAAGCAGGTTCAGGCGCATTTATGAAGACCATTGCGGATGCAAAAAAACTCGCACGCACAATGGTTAATATCGGAAATTCTATGGGCGTTAAAACCGTCGCAATATTAACTGACATGAACCAGCCCCTGGGCAAAACAGTCGGCAACAGCCTTGAGATCAAGGAATGCATTTCTGCCTTAACAGGCAAGATATCTGACGACTTAAAAGAGGTAGTGCTCACTCTCGGCTCCTGGATGGTCTATGTCGCAGATTGTGTTACTGAGGATGCCGGCATATCCAGACTGCCAGAACATGTTTTAATAAAATACAAGTCAGAACTGATGGATTTTATTGAAAAAGGTGACGCGTTCAAAAAGTTTGCAGAATTCATTGATGCACAGCACGGGGATCCGGAGATCGCCTTCAAGCCTAATCTAATCCCCTCTGCAGGAAAAATAAAGCAGCTAAAGTTCTCCGGAGGCGGATATATACAGAAAATGGACGCAGAAAAAGCTGGCTTGGCCTCAATGCTTCTGGGTGCGGGCAGACAACGCGCAGGGGATAATATTGATCATTCAGCAGGAATTATACTCAACAAAAAGGTTGGGGATTACATAAAAAATGATGAACCTGTTGCAATTTTCCACTATAATGATGATAGCCGTTTAAAAGAAGCAGAAGAGTTATTTCTATCAGGGATTCAGACCGGAGAAATACCTCCGGACAAAAGGCCTGTAATAATTGATGTGGTTTTGTAGGAGGAAGGATATGAAAGCTTTCCTGTTCATTCTCTCTCTTTGTTTAAGCATCATTTTTTTGAATAATACCGCAGCATATTCTGAAGACATCATCGGCAGCGGATGCTCTATAAGCACCATAGGTTATCTTTCAGAACTTGTCAGGGAGTACGAAAAGAAAACAGGGGCAAAAGTATTTGTGAGGGGCGGCGGCAGTGTTGTGGGGCTGGAAGATTTGCATAGCGGCAGGGTTGACTTTGCAACCTCATGCAGAGACAGAGAATCGGATGACCCTGAAGACATACAGCATATTCAGGTTGCATGGGACGCACTGGTTTTTATCGTCCATCCATCAAACCCGATAAATAATATTTCTATCGAAGAAGTAAGAGAAATACATTCAGGGAAGATAACAAACTGGAAACAACTTAACGGCAACCCAGCCCCGATTAATCTATTCCTCTCAAGCCCAAAAAAAGGACTCAGCGGAGTTGAGGCATCAACAAGAAAAATGGTGCTGAAGGGTGAGAAACCCGTTATCACAAAAAATACTGTTACCCTCCCGTCTTCAGGCATTGTTGAGCAGATGGTAGAAAAAACTCCGGAAGGATTCGGGACAACGGGATTTTCAAGCGCTAGAAAACGCAATCTCAAGATGTTGAACCTGAATAGCATCAGCCCTACAAAAGAAAATATTGTCAAAAACAAATATCCTTTTAAAAGACCTCTCTTTATTCTTATTCATAAAAACCACAAGCCGGAGATAAAAAGGTTCGTTGACTTCATATTAAGCAAGGAGGGACAGCAGATAATCAGCTCTCTGGGCGCAATATCTCTTTTGGATATAAAATAATGAAGATATCCCTAAAGGCAAAGGTGTCGATCTTCATAACGCTGGTAATTATTATAATCAGCTCTATCAGCACATATCTTTTCACGTCAGCTCACAGCAGCAGTAAGGAAAGAGGCAGGATCATAAGAGGAACAGCCTTATGCTATGCGCTATCAAAGGCAGCAGAAGAAGGACTTATAAATGAAGACCTGGATCTGATTAAAAAGGCGTCCTATATAATTAAAGCTCAGGATGTTCTAATGGCCCAGGTCTATTCAAGCATTTGGGATGCAATAGATGCCTACCCCTTCGAAAAATTGAAGGAAAGACCTGTACAGGATGCCGTAAGGCATTTTAATTCAGACCCGTCCCCTTTTTATTTAAAAACAGCTATAGGATATGATTTTTACAGCCCGATATTTTTTAGAGTCTCTCCTGATTCTCCCCAGGTAGTTATAGGCTACGGAAGGATCGTCCTGTCGTCCCGTGATATACAAAAAGAAATAAGCGGAATAATCGTAACAAACATTATTGTGTCAGGCACAATCACGCTTTTAGCGATATTCATCCTCAATATCCTTATCAGCCGCATAGTTATTAAGCCTGTCATGAATCTTCACAAATCCGTATCCATGTTCAAAAATGGCGTACTGCCTGATACAGTGCAAAACTATTCCGGCGATGAGATAGGAGAGCTTTCTCTGGAATTCAATAAAATGAGCCATACCATCAAGGAAAACACCGACAAACTCATAGACTCAGAAAAGAGGATCAAATCCCTGTTCGAAAGGGTTGAGCATGCAATATTCAGACTTGATAAGGATGGGAACATAATTGAAGCAAACAGCAAATTTAATAAAATGTTCGGGAACATAAAGACACTATGCACATTAGTAATGAGCGAGCAGAAAAGCATTGACTGCATGAAGGATGCATTTTCCGGGAAGCTTATCCAGATTGAAGAAAAAGTCATGGGAAAACAGGGGGATGAACTTACAGTATTACTCTCTGTTTATCCTGAAATGGACAGCGAGGGAAAGATCAAAGGCTATGACGGGTATATAATTGACCTGACTGAAAAGAAACGACTTGAGGAAAGGCTTATCAGATCACAAAAGCTTGAGGCTGTCGGGACTCTGGCAGGCGGAATAGCTCATGACTTTAATAATGTTCTAACCGCCATCCTCGGATACGCAGAGATCATCCAGTCTATGACCAGGGAAGGCGACCCCTTCTACAAACCTGCATCAATAATACTGGAAGCCGCAAAAAAAGGCGCTGATTTCAGCAAAAAAATCCTCTCAGTCACAAGAAAGGAAAAGATTGAAACACGGCCTGTTAATATTAATGATATTGTGAGGGATTCCATGGAGCTTTTACAAAGGAGCATCCCTAAAAACATTGAAGTCATAACAAGACTCGCTGACGGAATTCCGAATATTAATGCAGATCCATCTCAGATACAGCAGGTAATTATCAACCTTGCGGTGAACTCCAGAGACGCCATGCCTGAAGGAGGCAAACTGACTATAGAAACCTCTATAGTTGGAAAGGAAAACGGAGCGGCAAGCAACATGCCAAAACCTGAGGCCGGATTTATAAAGCTGGCGATCTCAGATACAGGGTTAGGCATCGACAAAGAAACACAGAAAAAGATATTCGACCCGTTTTTTACAACAAAAAGCCTGGGCAAGGGAACCGGCTTAGGCCTTTACATCGTGCATTCCATAATACACAATCATGGCGGTTATATTAACCTCTACAGCGAGCCTTTGCAGGGAACCCGTTTCAATATATACCTTCCGGTAACGCAAGGCACAGAAGCCGGAGAATCTGACAAAATCGAAGACCTCAGCGGGTCAGGCACCATTCTTATTATTGACGATGAATCAGACGTAAGAGAGCTGTGCAAAGATATGCTGGAGCCTTTAGGCTACAAAGTAATTCAGGCGGGAGACGGCAACACAGGAATAAATATCTACAGGGAAATGAAAGACGACATATCTTTGGTCTTGCTTGATATGGTAATGCCGAGGATGAATGGCAATGAGGCATTTCAGGCCCTCAAGACCATTGATGATAATGTTAAGGTCCTTATATGTTCCGGTTACAGCCGGGATGGTTTCACCGGCATATCCGATCTGATGAAGTCCGGAGTAGCGGGATTTCTCCAAAAACCATTTTCAAGGCAGGCTATGGCAGTAGCAATAAAAAAGGCGTTATCAGGTGATAAATCATAATGTTGACAAAGACCCTATGAATAAATATATTAATTGATAATGAATACATATTTACATGAGCTCTATGAGCTCGGAACAAAACTTTTTGACGACGGTAAATACACCGCAGCAGAGCCTATCCTCAGAGACATAATCAGAACCAATCCTGAATACGCAGACGTTTTAAACAAGCTGGGCATAATCTCACACCTTAAGGGAAATCCCAAAGAGGCCGCAGATTATTTCGAAAAAGCGCTTCAGTTAAATTCAAAATACACAGAAGCTTCGCTAAACCTTGCGATAGCTTACAATGACATGGGTGAATTCAAAAAAGCCCAGGATGTATTCGCAAAGGCAGCTCAGATAGCGCACCCTACTCCGTCCTCTCTCGACCCTTTTGCAGCAGGCAAGCTCGCAAATGAGCACTACAAGATTGGAAATATCTATCTGGATTTCGGAATGTACGATGACGCGATTGATGAATATAATAAGGCAATAAAGCTGTATCCAAACCTCGCAGATGTCCGCACAAAGCTTGGCATCGCACTCAGGAACAAAGGATTATTCGAAGAGGCAATAGTCCATTTCACTAAGGCAAAAGAGATTAATCCCTCCTATGGCCAGGCCTGGATTCAGCTTGGACTCACATATTACATGAAAGGCTTAACAGGGCTTGCATATGAAGAGTGGGAAGAGGCGCTTAAGAAAAACCCTGACCTCAAAGAAGCAACAACCTACCTGCACTTTATCATGAAAAGGGAAAGCTGACATTGTGCACCTGCTCGACACTAAAGGCCTTAATATATCATTCAGGACAACCACAGGTCCGGTAAACGTAGTAAATAATCTCTCCCTGAACATTAACGAGTCAGAGGTCTTTGGCCTTGTCGGCGAAAGCGGATGCGGCAAAAGTTTGACAGCGCTTTCAATCATGGGAATCCTGCCGTCAAACGCTTATGCTGATGGTGAAATAATCTTCAAGGGGACTAACCTGTTAAAGCTGGATAAAGACTCCATGAGAAAACTGCGCGGCAAAGACCTTGCAATGATCTTTCAGGAGCCGATGACATCATTAAATCCGGTACTTACTGTCGGTTATCAGATAGCAGAGGTCATGACAATTCATTTAGGCCTTTCCAAAAAAGAGGCCCTGGATAGAACCGTCGAGCTGCTGAAGGATGTAAAGATACCTTCTCCTGAGATAAGACTTAAGGAATATCCCCATCAAATGTCCGGCGGAATGAGACAGAGGGTGATGATTGCAATGGCGATTGCCTGCAACCCATCTCTTCTTATAGCAGACGAGCCGACAACAGCGCTTGATGTAACTATTCAGGCGCAGATCCTCGATCTTTTACAGGAACTTTGCAAGACAAAAAAGATGTCCATCCTTCTTATAACCCATGACCTTGGCATAATAGCTGAAAATGCCGGAAGAATAGCAATAATGTACGCAGGAAGAATTGTTGAGCTTACGGATGTTAAAGAACTTTTCAATAATCCAAGGCATCCTTATACAATCGGACTTCTAGATTCATTGCCAAAGGAAAAAGGCAAACCTCTTATACCAATCCCTGGAACAGTGCCAAGTCCCGGAAAACTCCCTGAAGGTTGCAAATTCACTGACAGGTGCAGGTTCATGATCCCTGAATGCAGGGCAAAAGAACCTGAACTCAGGGCATTGCCATCAAATATTGCTAACGCAACCCATCTTGTACGTTGCATTAGGGCAGAAGAGGTCGTATGGAATTACTGACCGTAAAATCACTCAAAAAATTCTTCCCGGTAAAAAAAGGGTTAGGCGGAAAATCATTATGGCTTAAAGCAGTAGATGACGTAAGCTTTTCTGTTGATGAAGATAAGGTCTTTGCACTCGTTGGCGAAAGCGGCTGCGGCAAGTCAACAGTTGCGAGAGTAGTTCTCAGGCTTATTGAACCCACATCAGGAGA
>CAZBSJ010000008.1:7129-18665 GCA_964494165.1 uncultured Nitrospiraceae bacterium | reverse complement strand
TAAAGCAATCCCTGAATTGTTATAATAGCTTCATGTTAGATAATGACTTGCTTCTAAAAGTCCTCAGGAAAACCCTGTCTTCCGGCGGGGAATATGCTGATATTTTTATCGAGCAGAGAAAGCCTGTATTAATACAGCTCGAAGACAACAAGATAGAAAAAATATTTTCCGGCATAGATACAGGGGCAGGAATCAGGCTGATATCAGGCGGAAAAACATTTTATGCCTTTAGCAATGATTTATCGGAAAAGTCCCTTTTGGAAATCGCCGGCCACCTGATAAAGGCCTCAAAAACCTCTGTAAAAGATATCAGTCTTGACCTGAGAAAACAAAAACCAAATGTAGATTTTAATATAAAACTACTGCCTGAGACAGTACCTGTTTCAAAAAAAATAGACCTTGTAAGAACAGCAAACAAGACTGCACGGGACTTTGACAAAAGGATCAAACAGGTAATTGTCATGTACAGAGATTCTGTACAGAAGGTTCAGATAGCCACATCAGAAGGCCTTATCGCAGAAGATGACCGTATACACTCACTTATGGTCGTACATGTCATAGCATCAGAAAACGGAGTAATCCAGACAGGCTACGAGCCTGCCGGAGGATTCATCGGGTTTGAGCTCTTCGATAAGACTAAACCTGAAGAACTCGCACTGGCTGCCTCCAAACGCGCAACAATGATGCTCGGTTCTAAAAGGGCTCCTGGCGGCAGGATGCCGGTAGTAATATCATCAGAAGCAGGCGGCACAATGATACATGAGGCAATAGGACATGGATTGGAAGCTGACCTTACCCAGCAGGGGCTTTCAGTTTATTCGAAAAAATTAGGCAAACAAATAGCATCATCATTGATAACAGTGCTCGATGATGCTACTCTTCCGAATAAAAGAGGCTCATTCAGATTTGATGATGAGGGCACACCATCCCAAAGCACCCTCCTCGTAAAAGAAGGAATGCTTGTAAGTTATATGTACGATAAACTTACAGCAATGCGTGACAATACCAAATCAACAGGAAATGGCAGAAGAGAATCATACCATAACAGGCCGATACCAAGAATGACAAATACTTTCATTGCGAGTGGAAAAACAAAACCTGATGAGATAGTAAAGTCCACGCCAAACGGTCTTTTTGTAAGAAAAATGGGCGGCGGACAGGTCAATACTGTAACAGGTGATTTTGTCTTTGACGTACAGGAGGGATACATCATTGAAAACGGCAATATAGTCGAGCCGGTAAGAGGCGCAACTTTAACCGGTAATGGTCCTGAGATACTGAAAGCAATTGACATGGTTGGTTCTGATCTTGGTTTTTCCATAGGAACCTGCGGAAAGGACAGCCAGGGAGCGCCTGTTTCTGATGCTATGCCGACCATCAGAATACCCGAGATGGTAGTCGGAGGAGAGGCATAGAATCCTCCTTGTTATGTGTCGATATATGCACATCTGATGAATATTAACTACAGCTTTAGACTTAATCCCCATTGTTTTTAAAAGATTTTTCTCCTGGCATCTTATTTGCATTCCAAATCAAGATATGCGATTTCAGAGAACCATAAAACAGGAGATAAGCTTCGAAGGCATCGGTCTTCATACAGGCAAACATGCAGCTGTCACTCTTAAGCCGGCGTCAAGAGACTCCGGAATTATCTTCCAGAGAAACGACAAGAATGTAGTAATACACGCTAATGTAGGCTCTGTTGTTGATACTGCCTTTGCAACCAGCTTAGGCTATAACGGCACCAGGATTAAGACTGTTGAGCATCTCCTTGCAGCAGTTGCCGGACTCGAAATAGATAATCTGCTCATTGAGCTTTCCGGCTCGGAAATCCCGATACTGGATGGAAGTTCGACAGAACTGATAAATCTGCTATTGAAGGCTGGAATAGCAAAGCAGGGGAAAAAGAGACCTTACATAAGGATTATTAAGCCTTTAGTACTGGTTGACGGCAATTCAGAGATAGCTGCGCTGCCGTATGAAGGGAGAAAACTCACATTCAAGATTCAATTTAACCATCATCTCTTAAACGAACAGATGCTTAGCATTGAACTCTGCGAAGAAAGTTTTATAAAAGAAGTGGCGCCTGCCAGAACATTCGGGTTTCTTAAGGACGTAGAATATCTTCGCGCTATCGGACTTGCAAAAGGAGGCTCTCTGGACAACGCAGTCATCCTTGGAGAAAACGGACCGATGAATAAATCCGGGCTCAGATTCAAGGATGAATTCGTAAGACATAAGATGCTTGATTTTATCGGAGATGTTTCTTTGGCAGGATTTCCAATATACGGTCATTTAGTGGCTAATAAGTCAGGGCACTCTGCAAATATAAAGTTTGTTAAGAAACTGCTCTCATCTCCGGATTGCTGGGAACTCGTCTCTGAAAGAGAACATACGCAGGCACTGGTCTACTCCTAAAAAAATCCTTTAAATCTAGGGCCTTACAACTTTCAGCTTGCTTTTTCCCCTAAAATCAGTATCTTAATAATATCTGCAGCAATTAAGAAGTAAGGAAGAAAAAAAAGGGGCTGGAGAATATCCTTCTCCAGCCCTAACAAAAACCGACAAAAACTTATTTCTTTTTCTTCTTCTTTGCTGCTGCTTTTTTCTTTGCTGCCATTATTTTTTCACCCCCTCTCTATCCCCCAAAGGGGAAGCTTTATGTTTTTTAAGGCCTGCCGATTAAAATAATCTTTTTACCTGATAAAATCTTTTCCAGATCTGCGTCTCCTTTTTCTTTGCTGGACTTATATTCAGACTCATCAAAAAGCTTATAATGTATCTTCTTGCCGTATTTTTCTTCCACATCTTTTAAAGCACCTGCAATATTGTTTGACGTTGCCCCGACCATTATAAGGTCAACGCTGTCAACATCTTCGCTATCCGCATACGGACCATAAAGAAAAGCTGCCTTTGCACCCGACTTTCTGACTATAGTCTTTAAAGCGCCCGGCAACCCCAAAGACTTCGCAATAAGATTTTTCAATTCAGAAAATAAAGGAGAGGTTTTATTAGCCTGAAAATATTTCAGATTAGCAACCTTCTGGCCGGAAACTATTCCCATCTTTTCAAGATTATCAAGTTCTCTTTTTACGCCAGAAGGATTTTTTCTTATAAGCGTTGCGATCTCTCTTACATAAAATCTTTCATCAGGGCTGTTTAAAAGGAGAGCAAGAAGATCTGCGCGTATTGCAGAGGAGAACAACATCTTTAATGAGGCTTCACCTGATTGATGTTTAACCATCTTGTGTTCATTAAAACATAAGAAATTACTTTTGTCAACAATAAAATCATGTTTTTATACAATTTTATATTTTTTTTATTCGAAACTTAAAACTATCTCAACGATACACCGCTTAATTGATACGGAAATAGCAGCCAACGCAATGACTGATACGTTTGATAAAACAAAACTGTGAGGCGTGTAAACAGTTCAATACAAGGCTATTATGATTGATGCTCTAAAGAGAACAATTGTACCTTAATTAAAATTCTGCTGAATTGCTCCTTCCTCCAGAGAGAAAGCAGGCACAGTACATAGTAAAAACATATTGTCAGGTCTAAATACTAACAAGACAGGCACATTTGCTGAATAGTCATATGAATTACTAAGAGGCGCAGATAAGCATATACTTCGTTTATTCTTTTGAACCGGCGGATTTCAGTAACTGAACGATTTCGTTATTCTTTCTCTTTTTCGCGATCATAAGCGCAGTTGCCCCTGAGTCATCTTTTATATTGACATCAGCGCCTTTATCGAGTAATAAACGAATCGTACCGATGTTTTCAGTAACTACAGCCCATATCAAAACAGAATTGCCCTCTCCGTCTCGCGCATTAATATTAGCGCCTTTTTGAATAAGGAACTTTATGATAGGGCCTTCACCCTTAATGACAGCCCACATCAGTGCGGTCTGTCCGTACCGGTCTTTTGCATTCACATCTGCGCCATTTTTAACCAGCAACTCGACCTTTTGCAGGTTGCAGTTTATTACAGCAAGAATTAAATCATGATTCATATCTCCTGCGCAAACAGCAGGGATTGAAAGGAAAAAAATAAAAACAATGAACGATTGTTTTAATTTCTTAAGGCATCTTGTTTGAGGCAAACGGCAAGCTTTCGAATCGAATTTCAAGCTAAGACCTGAACCTCTTGAAGATGATACATGCATTTGTTCCACCAAAGCCGAAAGAATTAGACATGGCACAATTGATTTCCATCTTTCTTGCTTTATGAGGGACATAATCAAGATCACATTGCGGGTCCTGATTGTCGAGATTTATCGTTGGAGGCACCAAACCGTCCCTCATGCTTAAGAGACAAACAACAGCCTCAACGCCTCCTGCTGCGCCAAGCAGGTGTCCTGTCATAGATTTTGTAGAGCTAACAGCAGTCTTATATGCCTGTTCCTTGAACACTGTCTTTATTGCACTGCTTTCAAGTTCATCTCCATACTTTGTTGATGTGCCATGCGCGTTTATATAATCAACATCCGTGTGTTTAATTCCTCCGTCTTTAAGTGCCAGAACCATACACCTTGCTGCGCCCTCGCCCTCCGGTGCAGGCGAGGTAATATGATATGCATCAGAAGTCATTCCGTAGCCGCCCATCTCTGCGTATATCTTTGCGCTCCTTTGAGTTGCATGTTCAAGGCTTTCAAGCACAACTATGCCTGCCCCTTCGCCCATAACAAATCCATCTCTGTCAGCATCAAAAGGCCTGCTCGCCTTCTCAGGTGCATCGTTTCTGGTGGAAAGCGCCTTCATTGCATTGAAGCCGCCTACACCCAAAGGAGTAATCACAGATTCAGTGCCGCCTGCGATCATTACGTCAGCATCCCCCCTCTGGATTATCTTATATGCGTCTCCAATGGCATGACTGCCGGTCGCACATGCAGTTGCCACAGCAGAATTAGGCCCCTTAGCGCCCAATCTAATCGAGACCTGCCCTGAGGCAAGATTTATGATAAGCATGGGGATAAAAAATGGCGTTATCCTTCTGGGCCCTTTTTCAATAAGAACTGAATGATAATGCTCGATGGCAGGCAATCCTCCCATCCCTGAACCGATGATTACGCCAACTCTCTCCGGGTTCTCTTCTGACATGTTTAATCCGGAATCCTTTACTGCCATGTCTGAAGCCGCAACCGCAAAATGGATAAACCTGTCCATTTTCTTGATTTCTTTAGCTTCAATATAGTCTTCCGGATTAAAGCCTTCGACTTCGCCGGCAATCTGGGTCGCAAAATTTGCGGGATCGAACTGGGTAATGCGCCTTATCCCTGACCTGCCTTCGATAAGGCTTTTCCATGTATTCTCAGTCCCGATCCCTACAGGCGTGATGACTCCGATGCCGGTTACAACTACTTTTTTGTTTTCCATTAAGACTTTTTCTTATTGATATACTCTATTGCGTCCTTAACCTTTGCTATCTTCTCAGCATCTTCGTCAGGGATTTCGATATTGAACGCCTCTTCAAAAGCCATTACAAGTTCAACTGTATCCAGCGAATCAGCACCAAGATCCTCTACAAAAGAGGCATCAGGTGTCACTTCAGACGCATTCACTCCGAGTTGTTTTGATATTATCTCCTTTACTTTTTCTTCTACCATTTAAAGCACCTCCAATTAAAATAAGTTATAGTGAAAACTTAAAAGTTAAATATAGATAGTTTGAATTTTATTTTTAACTTTTAATTCTTAACTTCTAAACATTACATGTACATGCCGCCGTTTACATGTACTACCTGTCCTGTTATATAGCCTGAATCAGGCGATGCAAGAAAGACAGCTGCATTAGCAACATCTTCCACCGAGCCGAATCTCCCGGCAGGAATCGCCTTCTTCATCTCTTCTTTAACATTATCGGGAAGCGCATCAGTCATAGCAGTAGTTATAAAACCGGGAGCAACTGCATTTGCAGTTATCCCCCTGTTCGCATATTCTTTCGCAATAGTCTTTGTTAATCCAACTATGCCGGCCTTTGATGCACTATAGTTTGCCTGTCCAGGATTTCCCATAAAGGCTACCACTGAGGCAATGTTCACAATTCTGCCGTACCTCTGTTTCATCATTACCTTTATTGCCTCTTTTGAACAAAGAAAAACGCTCTTCAGGTTGATATTTATAACAGCATCCCAGTCTTCTTCCTTTAATCTCATTACGAGCCCGTCTTTGGTTATTCCGGCGTTGTTGACTAGGATGTCTATCCTTCCGAATTCTTTTAACACATCATCAAATACCTTTGTAACCTCATCTGACTTTGATACATCAAGCTTAACAGGCATTGCCTTTATATTTAATTTCACAAGTTCATTAGCTGTTTCTCTTGCCTGATCAAAGCTTATATCCCCTACAACAAGATTAACGCCTCTCTTTGCAAAAGATTCTGCTATCGCCTTCCCGATACCGCGGGCAGCGCCTGTAATAATTGCAGTCTGTGATTTAAAATCCATTCATGCCTCCAAAAATCGGGTATAATTTTAACAGAGTATATTTTTATTTTCCAGCCTTTTTATCTTCTTCAGGACGAAGCAGAGAATCTTACCAATGAAATCTTATCTCAAACAAAATTAAAAAACAAGCTTGTATGTTGTGTTATAATCCTTTCACCATATAACTCAGATTGTGATATCATTTATTTATGAATAAAAAAATCAGAAAAGCGATCTTTCCTGCAGGCGGCCTCGGCACAAGATTTCTGCCTGCAACAAAGGCATCACCAAAGGAAATGCTGCCGATTGTTGACAAGCCGTTGATACAGTATGCTGTTGAAGAGGCCTTATCATGCAATATCGAAGAGCTGATAGTAATTACCGGAAAATACAAACGTGCAATAGAGGACCATTTTGACTCTGCGTTTGAGCTTGAGGAAAATCTTAAAAAGGCAGACAAAAAGAAACAGCTGGAAGAAATAACAAAACTCAATCATCTGAACCTGGCATATATAAGACAGAAAGCGCCCTTGGGGCTCGGGCATGCAATACTCTGCGCAAAGCCGTTCGTCGACAACGAACCTTTCGCAGTATTATTAAGCGATGATGTGATCGATCCCGAAGAACAGCTTTTAAAAGAAATGATTCGGATGTATGAAAAACTTGGATGCTCAATCCTTGCGCTTGAAGAAGTGCCTATGGCAGAGATACACAAATACGGCGTGATAAAAGGCACATCATCAGGCGACGGACTCTACAAGGTTAATGATCTTGTAGAAAAACCCTCCAAAGAAAAGGCGCCTTCAAATCTTGCTATAATAGGAAGATATATTTTAACCCCCGAGATTTTCGGGATACTTGAAAAATTGCCTCCGGGCAGAAACAGCGAAATACAGCTTACAGACGCGCTCAAAGAACTTCTGAAAACACAGCTTATTTATGGCTGCGTGTTCAAAGGGGAAAGATACGACGCCGGAGACAAACTCGGATATCTGAAGGCAACAGTAAATTTTGCAATGCGGCACAAAGATCTTTCTGATGATTTTATTAGATACCTTGCTGATTTTACAGCTGCTCAAAAAACAAAACGCCACAAGTCTTCAAAATAAAGACAGAGGTTTTTTATGGCAACCCTTGTAGAAAAAGAAGAAAAAGAAATAGAGATTCCTGAGAATCTGCCGGTGCTTCCGGTAAGAGATATCGTTGTATTCCCTTACATGATACTTCCCCTATTCGTAGGCAGGGAGGTGTCCATTAAGGCGATTGACCACGCACTAAGTACGAACAAGATGATAATGCTGCTTACCCAGAAAGACCTTAACGCAGAAAATCCAACCCCTGATGATCTTTATACCATAGGCACTGTAGGACTTATCATGAGGATGCTCAAACTCCCTGACGGACGCGTAAAGATACTTATTCAGGGACTAAGCAAGGCAAGGGCACTAAAGTTCTCGCAGGAGGAGCCGTTCTTTAAGGCAGATATTGAAAAGATTACAGATTACAAACCTGAAGAGATAACAATCGAGATCGAGGCCACAATGCGAACTGTAAAGGAGCAGATCGACAAAACAGTCTCTTTGGGCAAGACAATACTCCCTGACATCATGATAGTTATAGAAAATCTTGATGATCCGGGGAAACTGGCTGACCTTATTGCATCAAACATAGGGCTCAAAACTGAACAGGCACAGGAAGTGCTTGAGATAACAGACCCTGTAGTGCGCCTTAAAAAGGTAAGTGAGGTGCTGAACAGAGAGATAGAACTGCTTACAGTACAGCAAAAGATCCAGACCGAAGTCAAAGGCGAGATAGACAAAAGCCAGAGAGAATATTTCCTCAGAGAACAGCTTAAGGCGATCCAGAAAGAACTGGGTGATATTGACGAAAGGGCTGAAGAGATAAGGGAGTTCAAAAAGAAAATCGATGCGGCAAAGATGCCTGAAAAGGTGCTTAAGGAAGCTGAAAAGCAGTTAAAGCGCATTGAAAAGATGCACCCTGACAGCGCAGAGGCAGGAACAGTAAGGACATATCTTGAATGGATGGTAGAGCTCCCATGGTCAAAAGCCACAAAGGACAATCTCGATATTAAGGCCGCAAAAAAGGTTCTTGACGAAGACCATTATGACCTTGAAAAGGTAAAGGAACGCATACTTGAATATCTAAGCGTAAGAAAGCTTAAAAAAGATAAGATGAAAGGCCCCATCCTCTGCTTTATAGGGCCACCAGGTGTCGGCAAGACTTCGCTTGGAAAATCCATAGCAAAGTCCCTGGGAAGAGAATTTGTACGCATGTCTCTCGGCGGCGTCAGAGATGAGGCTGAAATAAGGGGACACAGGCGTACTTATGTCGGGGCATTGCCCGGCAGGATAATCCAGGGGATTAAGACCGCAGGAACGAACAACCCCGTCTTTATGCTTGATGAGATAGATAAGATAGGATCTGATTTCAGGGGAGACCCCTCATCTGCGCTTCTAGAAGTGCTTGACCCTGAGCAGAACAATTCATTTGTTGACCATTACCTGACCGTGCCTTTTGATCTTTCTAAGGTAATGTTCATAACAACAGGGAATATGGTCGATACAATACCAGGGCCTTTGCGTGACAGGATGGAAATAATCTATCTTTCAGGATATACAGCAGAGGAAAAATTAGGGATAGCAAAGAACTATCTTATCCCCAAGCAGCTGGATGAGCACGGCATAACAAACAAGATCCTAACGATAACTGATTCTGCTGTCATGATGACAATCTCGCACTATACGAGAGAAGCAGGGGTCAGAAACCTCGAAAGAGAGATGGCAAACCTATGCAGAAAGGTAGCCAAAAGCATTGCAGAGGGCAAACAAAAGGTATTTCTGATAACTACAAGAAACCTTCACAAGTATCTTGGAATTCCCAAATATCTTCCTGAAGAAGAGATGGAAAAAGACGAGATCGGCGTAGCTACAGGCCTTGCATGGACAGAAACCGGAGGAGATATCATTTACGTAGAGGCAACAACAATGAAAGGCAAAGGCAGCCTGACCCTTACAGGACAGCTTGGAGATGTCATGAAAGAATCCGCTCAGGCAGCGTTGAGCTATGTAAGATCAAAATCAGCATCTTTAGGGATAAAAAGTGAGATATTCTCCAAGACAGACATGCATATCCATGTGCCTGCCGGAGCCATTCCCAAAGACGGCCCCTCTGCAGGCATAACCATGGCAACTGCCATTGCATCCGCGCTTACAGACAAGCCTGTCAGAAAAGATATCGCAATGACTGGTGAAGTTACTCTGAGAGGAAGGGTATTGCCGATAGGAGGGTTAAAGGAAAAGGCATTGGCAGCCAGGAGAATGGGGATTAAGGAAATAATAATACCCAAAAGGAATAAAAAAGACCTCGAGGATATCCCGAAATATATCAAGAAAGACGTAAGATTCATAATTGCAGATACAATGAATGATGTTCTGAAGGCAGCTCTCAAAAAAAACAAGAGATCATGAGACTTTCTGATATCGGAGAACCTGCCATAATAGAAATAATACGAAAGAGATTTGCCGGCAAGAACAGGGATGTTCTGGTCGGCATTGGCGATGATGCGGCAGTAATCAAACCTCGCAGGGAAAACCTTCTCCTTACAACTGACTCAATGGTTGAAGACGTGCACTTTAACCTGAAATTCACTACTTCCTATCAGCTCGGATTCAAAATCGTGTCAGTAAACGCAAGCGACATCTATGCAATGGGCGGCAGACCTTATTATCTCCTTTTGGATTTGGCAATGAACAGGAATACTGAAAGACAATTCATTGACAGTTTTTTCGATGGTGCAGATGAAGCGCTGAAACTGTACAATATAAACCTTGTCGGCGGAAATCTGGCAACAGCTGAAAAAATGGTCACAAATGCCACGCTCATCGGATATGCAGAAAGACCAGTAAAACGCGCAGGCGCTCATGAAGGTGATAAGATATATGTAACCGGAAGCCTCGGTGATTCTGCATGCGGGCTGGAGATACTTAAAAGACTAAAGACAACCTATCCAGTTAAACATAAAACAAAAATGCCTTTATCGGGAAAAGTTAAACGCAGGCTTTCAGGCCTTGGTTTATCATCAGATGTGGCTGAGCCTTTGGTCAAAAGGCATCTTATTCCTGAGGCAAGAAATCCAAAGGTATTTGCGAAAAATGCGACCTCAATGATAGACATAAGCGACGGACTCTTCATAGACCTTTCACGGCTTTGCAGGCAAAGCAGGGTCGGCGCCAGAATATACAAAAAACAGATCCCTGTATCTGAAGAGATGAAGACAGCATCGCATTTAATCGGATTGGATAGTTTCAGGCTTGCATGCTCCGGGGGAGAAGACTATGAGCTTCTCTTTACAGCGAAAAAAACCAAAAAGATAAATGCGATATGCATCGGAGAGATCATAAGGTCAGGGCTTCGAATAGTTGACGATAACGGAAAAGAAAAAGCTTTTTCTCCGGAAGGGTATAAACACTTTGAAAATAAGAGATAGACTCAGGCAGATCCTGTCCGTTAAGGACTCGCCCCACAGGCTGGCAATAGCATTTGCCTTGGGAGTCTTTATCGGGATGTCTCCATTGCTCGGCATTCATACGGTCCTTGCATTTGCACTGGCATGGATATTCAGGCTGAACAAATTAGTCACAATCACAGGAGTATTTATGACCAATCCGTGGACCATTGTCCCCATCTATACATTCAGCACCTGGGTTGGCGCAAAAATGCTCGGCATAAACCAGGTCATACCTGACATCAAATGGTCAGAGGTTGTATTTACTTCCCTGCTAAGCGACCTGAAGCACCTGCTTCTGCCTTTTGTTCTTGGGACCTTTCTCGTTGGGTTTGTATCAGGAGTAATAAGCTACTTTTTCATCTATCATGCCGTGAAAAAGGCCCATTCAAGTGCCAATTAGGTTCTCTGTAATAAGCCTCGGCTGTCCAAAAAATATCGTTGACTCTGACAATCTCATAAGAGGTTTGATCGACAAGGGTTTTCATTACGACATGAATCCTGACAAGGCAGAGGTCATTCTTGTTAACACCTGCGGCTTCATTCAAGAGGCGAAAAAAGAATCTATAGAAGAGATT
>CAZBSJ010000008.1:0-7029 GCA_964494165.1 uncultured Nitrospiraceae bacterium | reverse complement strand
GAAGAACTCATAAAAGAGATACCAGAGATTAATGCCATCTTCGGCATTGGCGAGGATAAAAAGATAATTGAATATTTGAACTCTTTGCAAAAGAATATAAAGATAAAGACAAGCAAAACATCCTCGGATTACAGACTGCCCACCTTTCCTTACGCTTATTTAAAGATTGCCGAGGGATGCAATAAGAGATGCGGTTACTGCGCCATACCGTCAATCAAGGGAAGATACAAAAGCGCAAAGCCTGAAGAAATAATCAAAGAGGCTGAAAGGCTTATTAAGAATGGTATAAGGGAACTTGTACTTGTTGCACAGGACACCACCTGTTATGGGACTGATTTTTTAAATAAATACAATATAACAGACCTCCTTAAAGACCTGTGCTCGATTAAGGGAGACTTTTGGATTAGATTGCTTTATGCATATCCTGCATCCATTAAAGAATCACTCTTAAAGGCAATCGCAGAACAGGACAAGATATGCAAGTATCTTGACATACCACTGCAGCATACAGAAGACAGGATACTTAAGCTCATGAAAAGAAGCGGCACCAGAAAAAGCTGTCTTAAGCTTATAAAAAAGATAAGGGAAATAATCCCTGATGCAGCTTTAAGAACAACACTGATCGTCGGTTATCCAACAGAGACTGGAGAAGAATTCAACCGCATGATTGATTTTATAGAAGAGGCGCGTTTTGACAGACTCGGCGTCTTCAGATATTCAAAGGAAGAAGGCACCCCTGCGTCAGAACTAAAGGGACACTTGAGTGAAAAAATAAAACATCAGAGGTTTGACAGACTGATGAGACGCCAGGCACAGATATCACTGGAGAAAAATAAGGCGCTAATCAACAAAGAACTCAGAGTGATTATTGATGAGATTAAAGATGGCATCGCAATCGCAAGGACATATTCTCATGCGCCTGAGATAGACGGAGCCGTGATCATCGGGGACTCCCGGAAAAACCGGAAGGCCGCAGACCTCAGAGCCGGAGATTTTACATATGTTAGAATAACCGAGGCATTTGACTATGATCTGAAGGGAATAATCATCCAATGAAAAAAATCCCGTGGATTCATATAATCCTGTTTATCGCCACTTTCATGTCAACGCTTGTAGTAGGCTCATTCTTAACGCAGCAACCTGAGGAAATAATAAAAAATCCCCTGAAGATTCTTCATGGCCTTCCGTTTTCTCTGACATTGATGACAATGCTGCTCTGCCATGAACTCTCACATTACTTTGCCTCAAAAAAACATAACATTAAAGCAACACTGCCATATTTTATTCCTGCGCCTACATTGATAGGCACTCTCGGAGCATTTATAAAAATGCGTTCTCCAATCACCACAAGAAGGGCATTGATAGACATAGGCGCATCAGGCCCGATTGCAGGGTTTATAGTATCTTTTATAGCAACCGTCATAGGCCTGCCCATGTCACAGGTTGTACAGACCAAGGCAGCAGCAGGAGGGCTTGCACTCGGAGACTCGCTCTTGTTTGCTTTTCTGTCATGGATTGTATTTGGTGATATACCTGCCTCCTACGATGTAGTTTTGCATCCTGTTGCATTTGCAGGATGGATAGGATTTTTTGTCACCGCGCTGAATCTTATCCCTGTAGGACAACTCGACGGAGGTCATATCGCATATGCGATATTAGGCGAAAGACATGCGAGGATCTCGAAAATTTTGGTGCTGATAATGCTCTTAATCGGATTATTTTTCTGGGAGGGATGGGTTATTTGGGCGGTTCTGCTGCTCATCCTCGGCCTGAGACACCCCCCTGTCCTGTTCTGGGAAGTCCCGTTGGATGACAGGAGGAGGCTCATAAGCTGGATAACAGCCATAATATTCCTGCTTACCTTTATACCTGTTCCGTTCAAGGTCCTTCAGTAAAAAAATATCCTTGATTTTTGTTGCAGTTTTAATCAAAAATATTTAACACAAAGCTGAACAGCTTCTTCCAAAAATCATGATATCTAAGTTCACTTAAAAGGAGACCTGCAGATGAAAGTAATTCTTAAAGAAAACGTAAAAAACCTCGGAAAGATGGGCGAGACAGTTAATGTTGCAGACGGGTATGCAACCAATTACCTTATCCCCCGGCAACTTGCTGTAGAGGCAATAACAAAAAACATCAAAGCGCTTGAGCACCAAAAAAAGGCCATTCAGGAAAAAGCCAAAAAGGTAAAGACCTCGGCAGAGGACCTTTCATCAAGGATATCATCGCTTGATATATCGCTTACGGCAAAGGCAGGCGAAGAGGAAAAACTATTCGGCTCAATCACATCCATGGACATTGCGGATGCCCTTAAAAAGCAGGGCATTGAGATAGACAGGAAAAAGATACTTCTGGAAGAGCCCATTAAAAGACTCGGCTCTTACACTGTCGGCATTAAGATTCACCCTGATGTAATCTCTCAGTTAACCATTAAAGTCGTGCCTGAATGAAGAACACTGATCTGATTCTTGACAAGCTGCCGCCTCAGAATGTTGAGGCGGAGCAGTCTGTTCTCGGCTCAGCAATGATCGATAACAATGCCCTTCCGAAGATTATAGAAATAATCTCGCGGGAAGACTTCTACAAAGAGGCGCACAGAAAAATCTTTGACGCCATGATACGCCTTTTCGAGAAAAGCGAACCTATTGACCTTATAACTGTTGTTGAGGAACTCAGGAAAAGCGGCGAGATAGAAGCGGTCGGAGGAGAAGAATATCTCTCCTCTTTGGCAAGCCAGGTCCCTACCGCAGCGAACATAAAATATCATTCGAAGATAATCCGCGAGAAGGCACTGCTTAGGTCATTGATAAAATCAGCCTCTGAGATAGTAGACAATGTCTATGAAAACAACCTCGACGCCGATGACCTCGTTGATCAGGCAGAAAGGATAATCTTTCATATCTCTGACAAAAGGATAAAGACGTCCTTTGTAGAGCTCAAATCCCTGATAAAAGGGACATTCGAGACCATAGAGCACCTATATGATAAAAAGAGCGCTATCACAGGCGTGGCATCAGGGTTTGCAGACCTTGATGAAAGGACATCAGGCTTTCAGCGTGGAGACCTGATTATAGTAGGCGGAAGGCCATCAATGGGCAAAACAGCATTCAGCCTAAACATTGCGCGCCATGTAGGAGTTGACCTCAAAGAGCCTGTTGCGATATTCAGCCTTGAGATGTCAAAAGAACAGCTTGCGATGAGAATGCTCTGTTCAGAGGCAATGGTAGACTCAAACAGCATAAGAAAGGGATTCATCCGAAAAGAAGACTGGAGCAAACTGACAAATGCTGCAGGAAGGCTTACCGAATCCCCTATTTTCATAGACGATACATCGAGCATAACTGTTCTCGAAATGAGGGCAAAGGCAAGAAGGCTTAAGCTCGAACATAAGGGGCTGAGCCTGATAATCGTGGACTATCTCCAACTCATGAGGGGAAGAGGCAATTTTGAGAGAAGAGAGCAGGAGATATCAGAGATATCCCGTTCTTTAAAGGCTCTGGCAAAAGAGCTTAGCGTCCCCATAATAGCCTTAAGCCAGCTGAACAGAGGCGTGGAACAGCGCCATGACAAAAAGCCCACTCTCGCAGACCTCAGAGAATCAGGAGCCATTGAGCAGGACGCAGACGTTATAATCTTCCTATACAGGGACGAATTCTACAATAAAAATACCTCTGAAAAAGGCAAGGCTGAGATAATAATAGCCAAGCAGAGAAACGGCCCCACTGATGAGATACCTCTTACATTTCTTCCTCACTGCACAAGATTCACTGATTATACTGACAGGGGTTATCAGGAAACAGAAGAGGTCTTTTAACACCAAGATTATATGCAAAACTCATGAAAAGGACACCGGCAGTTGCAGGCCAGTTCTATTATGGTTCTTCCGCAAAACTTGCTCAGCAGGTTGAAAAATATATAAACAAAAACCTTGCAAAAGAGCATGCCCTCGGAATCATTGCCCCTCACGCAGGGCTTATCTATTCAGGAGCGGTTGCAGGCGCCGTATACTCAAGCATAAGATTCCCTAAGACATTTATCCTTCTTGGCCCCAATCACACAGGGCTCGGCTCAAAAATATCAATGATGGCATCCGGCGAATGGGAGATCCCTACCGGAAACTTCATGATAGATGAAAACCTGTCCCACAAAATAGCAATGAATGTACCGATAGTCACAAAAGATGTGCAGGCGCACACCTTCGAACATTCGCTTGAGGTCCAGCTTCCATTCATAGCTTATTTTTCTACTGAGCCCAGGATAGTCCCCATAGCAATAATGTCAGCCTCCCTTGAAGAATGCCGCATAATCGGCGAAGGCATTGCAAAATCAATAAAAGAGGTAAACTATGACGTTATAATTGCCGCAAGTACTGACATGAGCCATTACGTGTCTGATGATGTTGCAAGGCAGAAAGATAAAAAAGCACTCGAGACGATTAAAGACCTCGACCCTGAAGGCTTATACAACACAGTGACAAGAGAAAGGATATCCATGTGCGGATATCTTCCTGCAACAATAATGCTTTTCGCTGCAAATGCGCTCGGCGCTAAAGAGGCAAAACTGGTCAAATACTCAACCTCTGCAGAAGTAAGCGGTGATTATGACCAGGTTGTCGGATATGCAGGGATGATTATTAAATAGTCTTCAAAAATGCCTTAACATCAGGCATGCCTGTTTAATCATTTTTCTTACGGTATTCTTTTCTCAAAGAAATGGCGGGGTGGACGGGGCTCGAACCCGCGACCTCCGACGTGACAGGCCGGCGTTCTAACCGACTGAACTACCACCCCATTATGGTAGGCGGAACAGGGATCGAACCTGTGACATCAGCCTTGTAAGGGCTGCGCTCTCCCAGCTGAGCTATCCGCCCGATAAGAGACTAATATTTAACTATACATTTGCATGTTTTGTCAAATATCAGGGACTTGTGGTAAAATGCCAGCAGCATGAAACATGTACGCTTAAAGCTTATGGTTTTAAGTTGTTTTAACATCCTGCATCCTTTTTCCACTTCTTCCAATCAAAACAAAAAAGGCTTCACCCTCATCGAAACAATAATGGTAATAGTCATCGTAGTCATACTCGCTGCTGTTGTTATTTTACGAAACCCTTTTAGTTCTATCAAACTCAGCAGCGCAACAAGAAAGGTTGTTGCGGATATAAGATATGTCCAGAAACTCTCCATATCAAACCAGACAAGGGCAGGAATGACATTCAATGCCAACGGGTATAGTGTATTTCGTAATATAACCGTTCCAACAGCGGCGCAGAGCCCCGGAGACACCTGTTCTACTGATGCATCCAATAATTTTGTGGTAAATTTCACCTTAAGCAGATGCAGCAGTTACAGCGGCGTAACATTAACCTTTTCTTCAGGCACAATTGCGTTTAATTCTTTGGGTAATCCGGTAGATGCAGCTGGAACAGCCCTGGCTGCACAAACCGTAACCTTATCGCTTTCCGGCGCAGGTTCTCAAACAATAAACATTGAGGCCGGGACAGGGAGGGTAAGCTATTAAGATGAAAGTTAAGAGTTCAAAATTAAAAGTTAAGAGTTATCCCCCCTCCAATCCCCCTCTTACTAAGGGGGGGCGATGGGGGGGTAAAAAAGGCTTCACCCTTATAGAGATAGTGATGATAATTGTTGTTGTTGCAATCACAATCCCTGCCCTTCTTATAATCCTGGGACAGCAGACAAAACAGAGCGTTAATGCAGAGTTGCAGATCTCTGCCACAAATTTAGGGCAGGCAATGATGGAAGAGATAAGGTCAAAGTGCTGGGATGAATTTAAAACATCGCTTCCTAACTGTACAGGCACCGGCGCTCCCGGAGCACTTGGGATCAACGGAGGCGAAACAGCAGGGAATCCTGCCACATATGACGATGTGGATGATTATAATGCCGGGGTGCCTCCTCTCTCAGTTGGCGGTGTTTCATATACAAGAACTGTGCAAGTTTGCTATGTCCCCTCAGGCAATCTCAATGATACATCCGCGTGCAACACAGCCACTGACTACAAGCGCATAAGAGTAACAGTTAATAATCCCAATCTCGGCTCTGTTGAGCTTGTAACAGTAGTGACAAATTACTGAGATGAAAGTAAAAAATGAAAAGTTAAAAGTTGAAAGTTCCCCCCCCTTAAATCCCCCCCTTATTAAGAGGGGGCGATGGTGGGGTAAAAAGGGCTTCACGCTAATTGAACTTGTTATGACAATGGTGCTTATAGGCATCATCGCATTTGTTGTCGCAAACTCAATGTCAACCGGCTTTAAGGCATACTTTACAACAGACTTTCGAAATGAAGCCCTTAACCAAACAAGGATTGCTATGGAGAGGATGACAAGAGAGATACGGAATGTAAGAAGCAGGACTGACATAGGAACTGCAAATGCCACACAGTTCTGCTTTATAAATATCGATAACACAAGAACCAGTTTCAGATTCTCTGCAAATGCCATTATACGGGAAGAGCCCGGAGCATGTCCCGGTGCAGGAGGGAATACGCTTGCCAGCAACATATCAAGCTTTACATTTGCTTATCTCCAGTCAAATGGCTCAGCAGACCCTGCTCCGCCAAACAATACAAAAAGGATAAGGATAACCCTGACCTCTACTATCTCCGGCGAAAATGTTACTCTTCAGTCAGAGGTCTGGCCAAGGAGTCTGTGATGTCCAACATAGGAAATAAATTCGGACTCTCTCTCATTGCAACAGTTTTAACCTTATTGCTTTTTGCACTCTTTATTGCGGTTGCGGTCTCGCTCGTGACAACTGGAAGCAATATAGGGGTTCAGGAAGAGCAGGGAGTTCAGGCATTCAATATAGCAGAGGGAGGGATAGAATACGAACAGAGAAATCTTGCGCAGAACCTCGACTGGTACAGAAGTTCAACAGATCCCATTGCAGCAACCACGCAGAATCTTGGTTCAGGTTCATTTACTGTAACAAGCACTCTTCCAGCAACTATGCTCAGGACAAGAATCCCAACTGCAGTATCTACTGCACCAATCCGAGTTTATACAACAAAT
>CAZBSJ010000007.1:15451-19781 GCA_964494165.1 uncultured Nitrospiraceae bacterium | reverse complement strand
CCTGATATCTTAGACAGAACTCCCGGCTTATCAATGGCAGAGAACCTGAAATAGTACATGCTTTCTATATCTTCAATCTTTTTTATCTTAAAGGATTCACGCAGTCCAGGACTTGAGGGTTCAGGCGTTGTTGTAACAGCCACATTGCCCTTCTGGTGTATTTTTTTCCCTATATCTACAATATCGCTTACAATCGAACTTCCTGTGGGCATATCACCGGCTCCCCTCCCGTAATAAAGGGTATCTCCCACTGCATCGCCGCGAACATAAACAGCATTGAACACCCCGTCAACCTTTGTTATGAGATAATCCATCGGAAGCATTGTAGGATGAACCCGAAGCTCAACTTCACTGTCAGTGGCCTTTGCTATGCCAAGCAGTTTTATCTTATATCCGAGTTCTCTTGCAAAACCGATATCCTGGGATGTTATCCTCGTAATGCCCTCCTTATATATCTCATTAAAAGAAAGAGGAATGTTATAAGCCAGCGATGCCAGTATTGCCAGCTTATGCGCGGAATCAATTCCCTCAATATCATAAGTGGGGTCTGCCTCTGCGTAACCCAATCTTTGCGCCTCTTTAAGCGCATCAGCAAACTCTATTCCCTCATCCGTCATCTTTGTGAGGATATAATTCGATGTGCCGTTTATAATTCCGTACACCGCAGTGATCCTGTTTGCTATAAGACCTTCCCTGATTATCTTTATTATAGGAATACCGCCTGCAACAGATGCCTCGAAGCCGATCTCAACCCCATTTTTTTCTGCTTCTGAGAATATCTCATTTCCCTGGGTTGCCAGAAGCGATTTATTTGCAGTAACAACATGTTTTTTATTTCTTATTGCCTTAAGGATAAAGTCTTTTGCAGGCTGTGTTCCGCCAATGAGCTCAGCAACAATATCTATCTCAGGATCATCAAGTATGCTATTGGCATCAGTGGTCAATACACCCTCCGGTACCTTAATACCCCTGTCCTTTTTTATATCAAGGTCTGCGATTCTTTTAAGGTTTATCTCAAGTCCGCTCTTTAGCGAAAGGATGTCTCTGTTTTCAAGAAGTATCTTTGCGGTGCCTGAGCCCACAGTTCCAAAGCCGATTATCCCTACCCTTATCATTTATTTGCTCAACACCCTTTTAATGCCCTTTGTAGCCTGTCTTATACGATGTTCATTTTCTACCAGGGCAAATCTTACATACTCATCCCCGCCTTCTCCAAAACCTATACCAGGAGACACCGCAACCCCGCCTTTTTTAATTAACATCTTGCAGAAATCCAGAGACCCCATTTTCCTGAACTGCTCAGGAATTTTTGCCCAAACAAACATTGTTGCCTTTGGAGGTTCAATATTCCATCCTGCCTTATTAAGACCCTTTATCAGCTCATTGCGTCTTGATTCATAAATCTTTCTGAAATCTTCAACACAGCTCTGAGGCCCTCTTAAGGCCACTATACTGGCTATCTGTATAGGCTGAAACATTCCGTAATCAAGATAGCTTTTTATCTTTATCAGCGCACCGACCACGTCTTTATTGCCGACACAAAAGCCTACCCTCCATCCGGCCATGGAATAGCTTTTGGTCAGAGAAAAGAACTCAACGCCGACATCCTTAGCGCCAGGCACCTGAAGAAAACTTGGCGCCTTATAGTCATCAAAAATAAGGTCTGCATACGCAAAATCGTGTATGACGATAAGATTATTCTCTTTTGCAAAATCAACGACTTTTTTAAAGAAGCCAAGTCCGTCAACCACTATTGTCGTAGGATTATGCGGAAAATTAATTATAAGCATCTTTGGTCTGGGCCATGTCTTTTTGTAGGCCTTTTCCATCTCCTCAAAAAAATCTATTCCGGGACCGATAGGAATGCTCGTAACCTCGCCTCCGGCAATAATCACGCTGTAAGGATGTATTGGGTATGCTGGCGTGGGCGTCATGACAACATCCCCCGGCTGAATAGTTGCAAGGGCCAGATGGGAAAGACCTTCTTTGGAACCAATAGTAGCTACTGCCTCTGATTCAGGGTCCAGATCAACATCGAACCTTCTCTTGTACCATTCACAGATCGCCATCCTTAGGTGCGTAATCCCCTTTGAAGCGGAATACCTATGGTTTTTCGGGTTCTTCGCAGCCTCGCAGAGCTTATCTATAACATGCTTTGGCGCCGGCATATCCGGATTGCCCATTCCAAGGTCAATTATATCCTCTCCTCTTTTCCTCGCCTCCATCTTCAGATTATTTACAATTGCAAACACATATGGAGGAAGACGTTTAATCCTGTTAAATTCAAATCCCATGCATACCTCCGCGATATACTTCTTCTGCATTCATTGAGCTCCTTACCAAAGGAGAAGAAGCCACATACTTGAACCCTTTTCCGAGGGCAATATCCTTATATACGCTAAACATCTCCGGCCTCACATATTCCCTGACAGGCAGGTTTTTCCTGGAAGGCCTTAGATACTGTCCTATAGTGACTGAATCGCAGCCAACGCTCCTTAGATCATTCAGGGCAGTAATAACCTCATTAAATGTCTCGCCCAATCCAAGCATCAACCCCGACTTTGTAGTTATGTGAGGAGCAAACGTTTTTGCGGTCTTTAACATATTTAATGACAGAGAATAATTAGCCTGAGTCCTGACATAAGGATAAAGCCTTGGAACTGTCTCTATATTATGATTGTAAACGTCAGGGCAGGAATCAATGACAACTCTGAGCGCATCATGGTTTCCTTTAAAATCAGGGGTAAGAACCTCGATCCTGGCCTCAGGCAGATGCTTTCTGACTGCTTTAACAGTCCTTGCAAAATGCTCTGCGCCTCCATCCGGCAGATCGTCTCTGGTAACAGATGTTATAACAACATATCTCAGCCCCAATTCTTTAGCTGCAAACGCCACCTTCTCAGGTTCGTCATTATCCAAAGGCTTGGGCAAGGCAGACTCAACAGAGCAGAAACCGCAATTCCTGGTGCACGCAGACCCGAGAATCATAAATGTAGCCGCAGGTTTTGAAAAACATCCCCTTATATTAGGGCAACGTGCTTCTTCGCACACGGTTGAGAGACCATAGCTTCTCAAAACGCTTTTAGTGTCATGAAGCTCCTTAAAGCTCTTTACCTTTATCCACTCCGGAAGACGCATAGTTATTAAACATAAAGGAAATATAAAACTTTGTCAATTATTAAAGAGCTCATATTTCATAGACAACAAATGCTTTTATGGTAAAATGTCAACTGTTTTGAATTATTAATTACCAGATGAAAAATATTTATTCTTTCTATATACTTCTGGCCATATTTCTCTGGAGTTCTTTAGGCATAGTCGTAAGACTTTCAGGGGTTGAGATACACTTACTGATATTTTACTCTGCTGTCGTATCCCTGATTACTCAGGGGACAATCCTTTCTACGAAAAATTACAGGCAAAAGATTCCCGGATTCAAAAAACTCAGATATGCGCTCTTGATAGGTTTTGTTTCGTTCCTGAACATATACAGCTATTTTTACGCTTTCAAACATACCACAATAGCCAATGCAGTTCTAACGCATTATACTGCTCCTATTATCGTGGCATTTCTTGCCCCCTTGTTTCTTAAGGAAAAGATAACAAAAAGCATTATAGCTGTAATCATCATAGCCTCAGCAGGGTTATGGATTCTGTTGAACGGCTTTTCATTCGCAGAAGGGGATTCGAAAGGAATTGCGGCAGGGCTTTTTTCAGGATTTACGTACGCGATGATCGTTATCATCACAAGAATTCATGCCGGAGGATTTAATCCCCTGGTGCTGGCCTTTTTTACAAACAGCGTAATAGCTATCCTTTTTCTGCCTTTTGTAAGAGAATTCCCGGTTAATGCGATCTGGAGCTATCTTTTTATGGGAATCGTGCATTCGACCATTGCGCCGATCCTGTATTTTAAGGGGCTTCAGTATGTTAATGCCAATAAGACAGCGGTGCTTGGTTATCTTGAACCTGTAAGTGCTATAATCTTAGGTATAATGCTGTTGAATGAGACCCCCGGGAAAAACTCTATTATAGGAGGAGCAATGATATTTTTTTCCGGCTATATAGCATTAAAATACGGAGCAAACGATCAAAAAGTTGAAGATTCGAGATAATAAAATGCAGGTTTTAAATCATAAATTATGTTTTCTGCTTCTGGTCTTTTGCCTGCTGTCCGCATCGCCTGTCAATCCTGCTCAAAAAATAGATCTGACTCTCACAGAGGCTGTAACCATTTCGCTTAAAGAAAACCTTTCTCTCTCAGAAGAGAAACTTAATCCCGTAATAGCAGAGGCAGATATTATTTTCCGGAAAGGTGAATTCGATCCAA